>JAUWSP010000053.1 GCA_030610025.1 Acidobacteriota bacterium
CCAGGACACCACCCGGGAAGGCTCCCTGTTCGAGGAATCCCTGGAGGACTCGATCCACATCCTCCAGGCCACCCGGCCGAAATCCAGCCTCTTCCGGCAAGGACCGTGGCAACGTCATCTCGCGCCGTGCCAACTCGATGCCGTGGCCATAGGGATAGAGGTCGGGAAGGGTCACAGGCAGCTTGCCCTGGACATCGAACTCTCCGAACAGGGCGGCTACCGCGGCCCGCTGACTCGAAGCCGCTGAGCCGTACGTAGTGACGAACACCGGGACCTCGGGGATCTCGGCGAGGAAGTAGGGACTGCCGAAGGACAGGACGATCACCGACCGACCGGTCTCTCCGAGCCTCCGGATCAGACGGGTCTGACTGGGTGAAAGATCGTTCGAGGACTTGACCCAGATGAAGGACGAAACCAGCACATGGGTGTAGTCGGGAGCCGCCTCGACGATCTTGTCCATCGTTTCGGCAGAAACCTCCCGCCCCAGAGTGAAAGTCTTGGTTCTGATGCCGCGGCTCCTGAGCTCCGCTTCGGGCAGGCCCTGGATGGCGCGATCGCGCAGACCGGTGGAGATCACTACATGAAGGATTCTGAGGGGCTCTTCGGCGTGGAGCGGGAGGATGTCGCCCTCGTTGCGGACCACCGTGATCGAGGCTTCGGCCACCTTCAGCGCCTGGTCGAGATCCTGGGGGCGGGCAACACTTCGCCCCAGGGCCTCTCGGTCCACGAGGCGGTTCTTGTGCAGGCCCAGCCTTGCCTTCGTCTCGAGGATGCGGCGCACCGAAGCGTCGAGACGCTCCTCGGTCAACTGCCCTTCCTCGACCGCTCTAACCAGGGACTGGATTGCGACCCGGACGTCGGCGGGCAGGAGAATGACATCGGCCCCAGCCTGAACGGACCGCACGGCGGCCTCACCGGCCCAGGCGGGCCGGATACCGGCCATCTCCAGGGCATCGGTGACGATCAACCCATCGAAGCCCAGCTCGCCGCGTAGCAGATCCTGCGAAATGGGTGGCGACAGCGTTGCCGGCGCTCCCGTGGGATCGATCGCGGGTAGGGCCACGTGGGCGGTCATGATCGAGTCGACTCCGGCCTCTATCGCGGCGCGAAAGGGCACCAACTCGACGGTCTCCAGTCGCTCGCGGTCGACCCCCACCACGGGTCGCTCGTGATGACTGTCTGAAGAGGTGTCCCCATGGCCGGGAAAGTGCTTGGCCGTGGTCAGCATGCCGCCCTCGCGGGCGCCTTCGATGTAGGACCGCACCATTCGCGCCACGAGCTCGGGGTCCTCACCATAGGAACGGATGTTGATGACCGGGTTGGCAGGGTTGTTGTTGACGTCGGCCACAGGGGCGAGTGCCCAGTGAATCCCGAGGGCGCGGCCCTCTCGTGCGGTCACCTCGCCGGTGAAGCGCGCCGCCTCCTCCGAGCGGCTCGCACCCACCGCCATGGCCCAGGGTAGGGGAACGGTGCCTTCGGGGACGCGAAAGGCCATGCCCCTCTCGACGTCTGCCGAGACCAGCAGTGGCACCTCTGCAACGGCCTGGAGCTCGTTGAGCAGTCGGGGAATGCTCTCCAGCTCCGACCGGAAGACGACCAGGCCACCCACACCCTGATCGCGAACCTCCGAGACCAGGTCCCGGTACGGCTCGGAAGCGGGGTTCTGATAGCGACCGTTGGCTCGGACCATGACCAACTGTGCCGCCTTCTCCTGCAGGCTCAAGTCCCCAAGGGTGGTATCGACCCATTTGCGGGCCGACTTCGGTAGGGGCAAGGGCGAAAGCTCGTGGCTGTCACTGTTCGAGGCCGGAGCAGCCAAGGTGTCGGCGACAGGCAATGCCAGCGCCACCATGAGCAACGTCCAGAGCAGACAGGTCGTGCGCAGATGTCGGCGCATCAAGGCGTTCCTTCGATCTTGTGACCGTCCAGCCATACCGCAGTCAGGTCGGTCTCAGTGAAATCGATGCGACCCTCGGGCGCGGGTGAGACGAGGAGAAAGGAGGCCACTAGCCCCTGGCTTAGGCGGGGAGGGTTCGGCTCGGTGCCGGGTTCGTTGATCCAGAGCCCCTGCAACGGCTCCGAGTCGTTCCATCCTTCGGCTCCCAGCGCTTCGAGGACAGCGGCGAGCGACGCCGATCTGGCCTTGGGGGGTGGTCCGGAGAGAACCAACCTTGGCAGGGGAGACGGTGCCTCCACGATCTCGATCCGGGGAAGATCCACAGCGATCGATTGGTGGGCGAGGGTTCGGGCCGCCGCGATGCGACGCTGCTTCACCGACCAGTAGAGAGTGCCGACCCCGAGATTGGCCAGACGGGAGAGCGTGGGTTCATCGAGCCACTTGCGAGCCGACCAGCCTTCGACTCCGACGTCGAAGGGTGCCAGCATCAGGCTGTCGTTGGCGTCCAGGCTCTGTCCGGCCCCGAGGAAGCGGGCGTCACCGATCTCGGAGATCCGGGATCGAGCCGTCGCGCCTCGAGAACAGCCGACGTCCTGGCGATCGCTGCGGAGGCGATCGAAGGCGAGGTCGGCCCGATAGGCCCGATCGGTTCCCGGCTGCTGAAGGTAACCGTCGCGAACCACGACGTCGGACCACGAGTTGGACTGGTTGCGGAGCAGGCCCTCGTAGACCTGCGGGTCGTGGCCGGCGAGATCGTCGCGTGCCAGATCGTGGAGAACGGTGAGAATCGCCACGAAGTTGAGTCGCGTCAGAACTGTGAAGTCATGTCCCGAGGGCACTCCACCACTCTCGATCAGCACCACGGGTGTGCCCCAGGCGGTCAGGTTGTCGCCGAAGGCCCGCGGGCTCCAGTCTTCGTCGTAGCGCGCCATTCCACCGGGCATGAAGGGGGCCAGGGCCCCGACGATGGCCGCGCAGGCACGCTTGGCGCGCAGCCTGCCGGGCGTCAGGGTGTTCTCCGGATCGCCGGCCACAGCCAGGACCGCGTTGGTTGCTAGAAGACCCGTGTCACCGACGGCGGTTCGGCGGTTCTGGTCGTGAAGATTGAAGCCTAGTAGGGGCTCGTAGTCGTCACGCACCCGCTTGAGGGTTCGCCCTTCCGGAGTCGTGAGATTGAGAGCATCACGGTTGATGTCGATAGCCTGGGCGTTGCGCCGTTCGTAGACCTCCGCCCCGTCGGGATTGAGCATCGGGATCATCAATAGAGTGAAACCATCGAGTATCGACCGGGCTGCCGGCTCATCAGCATGCTCGAGAAGGTAGTTGGCGATATCGAGCAAAGCGGGCGTGGCTGAAGGTTCATCGCCGTGCATCTGCGACCAGAGGAGGATCTTCTGCTCTCCCCGCCCAAGAGCGAGCATGCGAATGGAGCGTCCCAGGAAGGACTTTCCCACTTCCTCCAATCGGAGGATGTCGGGGAAGCGAGACTCGAGCTCCTGCAAGCTGTCCATCAATCGGGCATGCCGCAGGCAGGGCGCGACCGTGGTCTCGAAGCGCTCTTCCGGCCAGGCCCGCCAGAGCTCCTGCGGCGTGAATCCGTGCGCCGCGAAGGGCAACATCAGAGCGAACAGCAGCGTGGAAATCCTGATCACATTCCTGTCTCCCGGGTCCAAAATCAGGCGAGTTTTCGGTGTCGCGAAGGGCCTCCCGGCTGGTAGTCTATGCTTTCTCGAGCGAGGGGGGACAAATGATGAAGAGTCTCGTTCTGGCGCTGGTGATTCCGTCAGCGCTTCTTCTGATCAGCGCCTGCGGCAAAGAAGAATTCGATGTCGTCATCCGTGGTGGCACGCTCTATGACGGCAGCGGCTCGGCACCGGTGGTAGCCGATCTCGCCATCGATGGTGACCGCATCGCGGCGGTTGGGGATTTGAGTGGCCATGCGGGCCGGGCCGAGATCGATGCCTCGGGTCTGGCTGTCGCGCCCGGCTTCATCAACATGCTGAGCTGGGCCAACGAGTCCCTCATCCAGGATGGGCGCTCCCTGAGTGACATCCGCCAGGGCGTGACCCTGGAGGTCATGGGCGAGGGGAACTCGATGGGGCCACTCAACGAGACCATGAGGCAAGAGATGGTGGACCGCCAGAGCGACATCGAGTTCGATGTCTCCTGGACGACGCTGGGTGAATATCTGCAGCACCTGGAGGATCGCGGTATCTCGACCAACGTAGCCTCGTTCGTGGGAGCCGCCACGGTCCGGATCCACGAGATGGGTTACGAAGATCGGGATCCCACGCCCGAGGAGCTCGATTCGATGCTGCAGCTGGTGCGCGACGCCATGCAAGAGGGTGCCATGGGCGTGGGCTCCTCGCTGCCCTACATCCCGGCGCCCTTCGCTTCGACGGAAGAGTTGATCGCCCTGGCAAAGGTGGCGGCCGACCACGACGGGATGTACATCTCCCACATTCGCAACGAGGCCGACGACATCTTCGAGGCCCTCGAGGAGTTCCTCACGATCGTCCGGGAGGCTGGTGTCCGTGGCGAGATCTACCACCTGAAGGTGTCGCACAAGCGCAACTGGGACAAACTGGACGAGGTCGTGGCGCTGATCGAAGGGGCGCGGGCGGAAGGGCTCGATGTGACCGCCGACATCTACACCTACCATGCAAGCTCCACGGGCTTGAACTACGACCTGCCCTCCTGGGTGAAGGAAGGAGATCACGAGGAGCGCACCGCGCGACTCGAGGACCCAGAAGTCCGAGAGCGCGTGATTGCGGAGACCGAGATGATTCCGCCGGAGGACATCCTTCTGGTGAGTTTCCGCAATGAGGACTTGCGCCATCTCACGGGCAAGACCCTGGCCGAAGTAGCCGAGATGCGGGGCACCTCACCGGTGGTCACCACCATGGACCTGATCGTCGAAGACGACAGCCGTATCGGCACGGTTCGTTTCACCATGAACGAGGACAACATTCGCCAGAAGATCGCCCTGCCCTGGGTCAGCATCTGTTCCGATTCCGCCTCGCTGGCACCCGAGCCGCCGTTCACCAACTCCCAGCCCCACCCGAGAGCCTATGGTTCGTTTGCCCGCTTACTCGGCAAATACGTCCGAGAGGAGGGGATCATTACGCTCGAGGAGGCGATCCATCGCCTGACCGGCCTGCCGGCCAGCAACCTCGAGCTGGCTGGGCGGGGCACGCTCGCGCCGGACTATTTCGCCGACGTCGTTGTCTTCGACCCCGAGACCGTGATCGACCGGGCGACTTTCGAGGAACCCCACCAGTTGGCGACCGGTGTCGTCCACGTGTTCGTCAATGGCGAGCAGGTCTTGAGAGATGGCGAGCACACCGGAGCCACACCAGGTCGGTTCGTCAGGGGCCCGGGATGGGTTGGAAGCGACTGACAACCGTGGCTCCACCCTGCACGACATACAGCTTCCCCGCCGGGTCTACTCCAGTGGGTCGGGCGGCCGCGGCCTGGGCTTCGGGATCTCCAGGCGAAACGACAAGACTCTCGTCTCCCACGGCGGGTGGATGGGAGGGGCGCTGGCCGACAGTACGGCTCTTCCCCCCGCCGAAAAGCGAGCTGCTCCAGCCTGGGAGCGTTACCTGGTCACCTATGCCGATCGGACTACCTGTACAAGGTCGCTCGCTGACCGGCTTCATACCGGCAAGCGCACAAGATAGGGTGAACCCATGAAACACATCGAGGCATTCCTCTACCGAGACGGCGTTCTTCACGCCGACGGGGTGCCCGTCCCGCAGATCATCGAGTCAGTCGGAACTCCGACCTACATCTACTCCGCGTCGGCGATTCGGACCGCCTATCGGCGCCTGGAGGCGGCTTTCTCACCCCTGGGGGTGCGATTTCAATACGCTGTCAAGTCCAGCCCCAATCTCCACCTGTGTCGCCTCATGCACGACCTGGGAGCCGGCATGGACGTGGTCTCGGGAGGGGAGCTCGACCGGGCCTGGTTGGCTGGCGCCCGTACGGCGGACATGGTCTTCGCCGGCGTCGGCAAGACCGACGAAGAGATCCGCTCGGCCCTCGATGGCCGTTTTCACACACTGGAGGGTGTTCCTGGACTGGAGGAGCGAGAGCCCGAGAGGAGGGGCCCAGTCGGCATCCTCAACGCGGAATCGATCTCAGAGCTCGAGCGCATCGCCTATTGGGGAAACGAGCTCGGCGTGAGACCCCGGGTCTGTCTACGGGTGAACCCCGATGTCGATCCCCACACCCACGAATACACAACGACAGGCAAAGAAGAGAACAAATTTGGAATCGACGCTCCTCTGATCCCAGACATTTTCGACGCATGGGGCCGAGAAAGGGGGGTCGACCTGGTGGGTCTGCACGTCCATATCGGCTCTCCGGTTCCTACGGTCGAGCCCTATGCCGAGGCCGTCGAGGCGCTGCTCAACCTGATCGACGAGCTCGAACGCCGAGGCAGCAAGATCGAGGTTCTAGACCTGGGTGGTGGTTGGCCGATGAACTACGTGGAGGAGCAGGTGCCACCGCTGGAGGACTATGCGGAGCGACTCGTTCCGCTGCTTGGCCCGCGCGTCCAGAACGGCTTGCAGGTCTTGATGGAGCCGGGCCGCTTCATCATGGCCAACTCCGGGATCCTCGTGACCCGGGTGCAGCACGTGAAGAAGGGGCGAGCCAAGACCTTCGTGATCTGCGACGCCGGGATGCACAGCCTGATCCGTCCAGCTCTCTACCGGGCCTTCCATTTTCTTTGGCCGGTCGCCTGGACCGGGGAAGCACCGCGACTCCTCGAGGATCCCGGGCTGCCCGGTCTCGAGACCTGCGATGTGGTGGGCCCCATCTGTGAAACGGGTGATTTCCTGGCCAGAGACCGACAGCTCCCACCGATGGGACGGGGCGAGCTTGTGGCCATCTTCTCGGCCGGCGCTTACGGCATGTCCATGGTCTCCAACTACAACGACCACGGCCGGCCGGCCGAGGTCCTGGTGGACGGGGATCGGGCCGCCATGATCAACGAGCGACAGCCGCTGGCCACCGTCCTGGCGACGGAGCACGAGGCCCGCGAGCTCTGGTAGCAGTAGGGCAACTGACCGAGTACCGCTCCGCGCACAGTTTCCAACTTGCCGGCCAGTTGGAGTTGCTGCAGCATGCGGTCGATGCGATAGGGCGTCTCGTGTGTGTCCTCGAGGAGCAGGATCGCGTCGCCGGGCTGTAACCTGTCGGGCCAGATCATGGATCGCTTGGCCGTGGGAGCCGGAGCCTTGGCCCTGGGTGTCGGAGCCGAGCGACAACTGGAGACCCCGGAGGCCAACAATAGAATCGCCAGCCAGGAGCCAGCTCTTTTCGTGGAGAACATCATGACTCCCAGACGGCAGGACTTCGAGGTCGCACCAGGGGTTCGAGCTGATTGTGGCAGCCCTGCCGAGACCAGGCAACAGGACCAGGTAACAGGGCCCAGACGACAATTCTGTCGTGGTACGCTGCCGGCCATGACGGGCTCCCAAAGGGCTGCCGGCCTGGCGTCTCCATCGCCGGAGGAGCTTCTGGCTGCGGCGCGGGAGATCCTCCCCTGGATGCGTGAAATCCGGCGCGATTTCCATCAGCATCCCGAGCTCGGCCTCGAAGAGCACCGCACGGCGGCGCGCGTACAGGCCCTTCTCGACGAGCTCGGCATCGAGCATGTGGACGGGCTCGGAGGCACCGGCGTGCTGGGGCTCATTCCGGGCAGCTCCGACGGTCCGGTGGTTGCGCTGCGGGCCGACATGGACGGCTTGCCGTTGCAGGATGCCAAGGACGTGCCCTACAAGTCGCAGAGTCCCGGCAAGATGCACGCCTGCGGTCACGACGTTCATATGGCGATTCTGCTGGGAGCGGCGCGCATCCTCACCGGCGTGACCCGACCGCTGCCTGGCACGGTCAAGCTCATCTTCCAGCCGGCCGAGGAGACCGTTGGCGGAGCCAAGCTACTGATCGACGAAGGGGTTCTCGAAGACCCGGCGGTGGACGCCATCTTCGGTCTGCATGTCGATGGCGGCCGCGACGTGGGCACCTTCGGGCTGCACTACGGTCAGCGCAACGCCTCCTCCGACAACGTCGACATCATCATTCACGGGCGCTCGGGGCATGGCGCCTACCCTGCGGGTGGCGTGGATGCGATCGTCATCGCAGCCCAGGTGATCACCGCCCTGCAGACGGTCGTCAGTCGTAACGTGGACGCCCGTGACAGCGCTGTGGTGAGCTTCGGCAAGATCCATGGTGGCAGCCAGGGCAACATCCTGGCCGATCGCGTGGGGCTCGTCGGTACGGTGCGATGTCTGGATCCGGCGATCCGCGAGCTCGTCGTGCAACGGGTGCGTGAGACCGCGGAAGGGGTCGCGGTGGCCATGGGAGGTCGTGCCGAGGTGGAGATCGAGCCGAGCTACGACCCGCTGATCAACGACAATGCAATGGTCGATGTGGTGCGCGAGAATGCGCGGGATCTGGTCGGCGAAGAGAACGTCTTCATCTTCCCCAAACCCAACATGGGGGTCGAAGACTTCGCCTACTACTTGAGTCATGTACCCGGCGCTTTCTTCGCCCTCGGGGTGCGCAACGAGGCGGCAGGAATCGTCAATACGGTGCACCAGGTAGGCTTCGATGTGGATGAAGAGTGTTTGGCCTATGGCGCCGCGGTGCAGGTCCTCAACGCTGTGAGCGTGCTCGGCCGATGATCCGGTAGGCGAGAACCGATGCTCAACAAGATCTGGGGCAGCTTCTTCTTCGTGGCCTTCGTGGTCGCCATGGGCCGCTGGCTCCTACAGGGCGAGTACGAAGTGTGGGCGGAGATGGTCTCGGCCGCCTTCGACATGGCCAAGACGGGCTTCGAGATCGCCCTCGGCCTGACCGGGGTCATGTGTCTCTGGCTGGGAATCATGAAGCTGGGGGAGAAGGGCGGTGCCGTCGACCTGTTGGCCAAGGCTTTTGGTCCGCTGCTGCGCCGACTCTTCCCGGGTATCCCCGAAGGCCATCCGGCGATGGGCTCGATCGTCATGAACATGGCCGCCAACATGCTGGGCCTGGACAACGCCGCGACCCCCTTGGGGCTCAAGGCCATGGGAGAGCTCCAGGAGCTCAACCCCGAGAAGGAGACGGCCACCAACGATCAGATCCTCTTCCTGGTGATCAACACTTCGGCGGTGACGCTCATCCCGATTACGATCTTCGTCTACCGAGCCCAACTCGGGGCAGCTGATCCCACCGACGTCTTCATTCCCCTGATCATCGCGACCTACTGTTCGACCATGGCCGGGCTGGTGGTCACGGCTACCGTGCAGCGGTTGCGTCTAGTGGACCCGGTGGTCATGGCCTACCTGGGGACGATGACCCTGGCCGTCGGCTCGCTGGTCTTCTACTTTTCACGACTTCCCCGAGAGGTCATGGAGCGCCAGTCGTCACTGATCTCGAATTTGGCGATCTTCGGGGTCATCATCACCTTTCTGTTTCTAGCTGCGCGTCGTCGGGTGCCGCTCTATGAGACCTTCGTGGAGGGAGCCAAGGATGGCTTCAAGGTCGCGGTGGGGATCATTCCCTATCTGGTGGCCATGCTCGTGGCGATCGGAGTCTTCCGAGCCAGCGGCGCCCTCGACTGGCTGTTGGCGGGTGTGCGATGGGGAGTGGAGGGGATGGGCGTTGACTCGCGCTGGGTCGACGGCCTGCCGACGATCCTGATGCGACCCCTGTCGGGCAGCGGCGCGCGCGGCATGATGCTAGAGACGATGACGGCCATGGGCCCCGACTCGTTCGCCGGCCGATTGGTGAGCGTGATCCAGGGCAGCACCGAGACGACCTTCTATGTCCTGGCGGTCTACTTCGGCTCGGTGGGTATTCGCAATACGCGGCACGCCGTGGGCTGTGGCCTGGCCGCCGATCTCGCCGGCGCCATCGCCGCGATCTTCGTCACGTACTTCTTCTTCGGCTGATTCTCCCACCCGCCCGCCCTGGGGGGTGAAGCGAACGGACTCCGTCCGCTCGATCTTTGAGGGCTTGGGGCCTGGGCAGGTGACCACGTCCTTGTGGAGGTCCGTCCGGGTGGTCCGCAGGCGGACGGCGGCGGCTATTCGGACTGCAATGGGCGGGCCCCCGCCTTGTCTCGTCATCGCGCGGGATCTCTTGTGCTCCATGAAGATCCTTGCGCTGCGCTCGACTCGGCACCTCCTGTCGAACCACCCGAACGAACCTCTCGGAACCGACGGTGCCAGATCGGCCAAGGGG
>JAUWSP010000523.1 GCA_030610025.1 Acidobacteriota bacterium
GCCTACCGAGGGTCGACAAACTCCTGCCGAGACACGCTGAAGTAGAGACAGCCGATCTCCTCGGGCGGCCTGGATACGACGAATGGCTCCACCGAGTCTCGAGGCCAAACGGCACACAATGTGCTACAATTCGCCCGTGAAGTACCTCTCGTGGAATACCGAGAAGAACCGCTGGCTAGGTGAGCACCGAGGCATTTCTTTCGAGGAGATCGTCTTGCACATCGAGCGCGGAAACTTGTTGGATTTATTGGAACATCCGAATCAGGAGAGGTATCCCGGCCCGAGGATCTTTGTGGTGGACGTCGAGGGTTATGCCTACCTCGTCCCTTTCGTTGAAAGTGACCACGAAGTTTTTCTGAAGACCATCATTCCGAGCCGCAAGGCCACAGAGGACTACCTCGGAGGTGTTGAATGAGCGATCTGGAGAAGGACGAGCGCGAGCTGCTGAAATCGGTCGAATCGGGAGAGTGGAAGTCCGTGTCGGATCGCGACGCCGAGCTATCGCGCTATCGCGACTACGCGGCGGCGAGTTTGAAGAAAGACCGTCGCATCAACATCCGGATCTCGTCGAAGGACTTGAACGCACTGCAAAAGAGAGCTCTGCAGGAGGGAATCCCCTACCAGACTCTGGTCTCGAGCATCTTGCACAAGTACGTCGCCGGCCGCTTCGAAGACATCGGCCCATGAGACCCCTGGGAGCCCGAGGCGAAACTCTGCAGGGCTTGGACCCGACTGAACCTGGCGGATCTACTCGTCGGAGCCGTCTTCTAATTTGATTCTGAGCTCCAAGAAGTCGACGTCCGCGGCATCGCCAGGCCGCACCGTGTCCTTGGTGCGAATGAGCCTCTGTTTGCTAGCTAGCGGAATCTCGACATCCTCGAGCTCGAAGACATCCAATCCCGCGGCGACCGCATCGTCGTAGTCCACTGCGCCGGCAGAGAGTGACTAGATCTTCGAGCTCGGGCGCACGTGATTGACCGCGATCTGCTTCATCATCCATGCTTCGGCATCCTCATGGCTCGAGAATCGGTAGATCCCCTTTGGGACCAGACTCTTGCCTCTGAGTCGATTCATCCCGAATCCAGATGAGCGCCAAGTACTCGTTGTAGCGCACCGTTCGCAGGATATTCCACCTGACCCGGCGACTCTACGTCGATCTCGAGAAGTACAACAACTTCGTCGCCGACGGGTTTTGAACAGGGACACCGGGTAAGATCCATCAATTGAGGTTCGTGGAGATGATGCAGACGATTGAAGCGAAACGTGAGGCCCTTGCCGAGCTCTGCCTCCGATACCACGTCGGGAGTCTCGAGGTTTTCGGCTCGGCAGCAACGGGGAAACTCCGCGAGGATAGCGACCTGGACTTTCTTGTGGAGTTTCGGCATGTCGAGTCGATGAACCTCGCCGATCAGTACTTCGGATTACTCGAAGCACTCGAGAGGCTGTTCGGGCGCAAGGTGGACCTTCTGACCCGCCGTAGCCTTCGAAACCCGTACTTCGTGGACTCCGTCGAGAAGTCCCGGCAAGTGCTATATGCAGCCTGATTCACCAAAGTTCCTGGAGGACATCCGAGACGCGGCCACGTTCGTTCTCGACGAGACCCGTGAGGGCGACCTGGCTCAGTACCTCGAGAACCGTCTTCTGCGCCAAGCCGTCGAGCGGAACTTCAAGATCATCGGCTAGGCACTCAACCGACTGCGCCGGACCGATCCAAGGACAGCAGGTCGAATTGGCGACACGCCGCGCATCGTGGCCTTCCGAAACATCCTGGCACATGGCTACGACACGATTGACCATGAGATCGTGTGGTACCTGATCCGGCAGGACTTACCGGAATTGCTTCAAGTCGTCGAAGTCCTACTTACGGAAGCCAGGCACTAAGGAAAAGGGCCGGCCCTCCCGGCGGGCCCGCAAGAGCCGGCAGAAGCCGGAAGGACCGACAAAAGCCGTCAGACGGTGGCTTTGTCCTCGATCTTCAACCCTTTGCGCAGAGCCTTGATGTCATCCTCGTTGAGATCGGTCTGGATGAGCTTGCCGAAAAATCGGCTGGCACCTAGTCTGGATCCCGACTATCTCCCGTCTCTGGGTTGGCTAGACCTCTAGGTTGAAGCTGGCCAAGCCGACTAGATTTTGGCCGAGGCTGGAGCTTGTTCGTTGCCGATCCCCTGGCGCCAGCTTGCCGATCTTCTCGAGCACGAGACGATTGTCGAGAGTGAAGAGTTTGAGTCGAATCAGGCAAGCAACTCGGAGTCCAGTGGGCTCGAGTGTGTCGATCTTGATGTCCCCAGGCCACGGCGAATGAGAGGTAGTGGTAATCATCGCCAGGATGGTGTGGCCCTTGGTGTTGAACCGCTTCCTACTGAGCACAAGCGCAGGGCGCCGTTTGGCTCCCCGTCGCTCGCTGAAGGGAAACGGTACGACCACGACAGACCAAGGCTCACAGATCATCGAAAGCCTCTTCGTCCTCTGCCGTGGACCACTCGTCGAGAGTCTGGGAGAGGGCGGCGTGAAATTCCGCGTCGAACGGTTCTATCCGCCTCAGGTGTACCACGCCGTTATCGATGTCGTACGCGACCAAGTCGCCCGGACCCACCCCTAGAGCCTCGCGAACCCGCTTGGGGACGGTAACCTGTCCTTTCGCCGAGAGTTTTCCGATGCTCACCATAGTAATGCCTCTTTACTGTAAAGAGTAAAGGACCAACGGTTGGTTGTCAAACCGGTTGGGAAAGGGGCCGGCCGACTGTAGAGTCGTCTTTGAAGTGGATGTCGAGGGTTATGCCTACCTTGTCCCTTTCGTTGAAAGTGACCACGAAGTTTTCCTGAAGACCGTCGCATCAACATCCGGATCTTGTCGGAGGACTTGAACGCACTGCAAAAGAGAGCTCTGCAGGAGGGCATTCCGTACCAGACCCTGGTCTCGAGCATCTTGCACAAGTACGTCGCCGGCC
>JAUWSP010000007.1 GCA_030610025.1 Acidobacteriota bacterium
CCGTCAATGACCACTGGAATCTCGTCCAGCAACTCGTGGAAGCGGATAGCGGGTAGCAGGTTGTTCGGCATTCTGGTGAAGTCAGGCCAGGATGCATTGTTGAACATGTGTTTGCGGATCGCGTAGGTCGTCTCCGAGGAGGCGTAGATATCGATCGCCTGACCGACTACGCCGTAGACGTTCTCCACGAAGAACGGCAGGGAGTTCGTATGGTCCATGTGAGAGTGTGTCAGCAGGATCGAGTGCACCCTGGCCTGACGTTCGATGCTCAAGCCCTGCGCCAGGGAGCCAGCGTCCAACGCAATCGTGTCGTTGATGAGCAGGCACGTCATCCGACACTCGAGGCTCTCGCCTCCGTAGCTGCCGATCACTTCGATCTTCATGAAACTGGAGCCTGTATCGCCCGCCCCGACGTGTCAAGGGGAAACGAACATCGGAGTGTCGGGCCGAGCTCGCATGACTGCGGTGGGTTAGAACCTACGGCCGATCCAGAATGACGTTTCCCAACCCGTCAGCGTTTCCGAGAAGTCCCACTGGCGGACGAAATCCCAGTTCATCGCGAGACCGAACAGGTTCAGCGAGAAGCCCCAGCCGTAGGACGAGACGGCATCCTCGAGAGTGTTGGTCTCGCTGTCCCAGAACTGGAAGCTCTGGACGTCGCTATACCAGGCTCCTCCAACATCCAGGAAGAGCACTCCCCGAATCTGCTGGAAGGCGAAGCCAGGAATGGCCAGGTAGTCGATCAGCGGAAAGCGCCATTCCAGGTTGCTGAAGAAGGCCCGATCTCCCACCAGCGACCTGAACTCGTAACCTCGAATCGTGTCCAGGCCACCGATATACAGCGGCGTGGGAGCGGCTCCGTTGCTCGACGCGCCCCAAAGCCGCCAGGCGAAGTTCGTCCGCCGGGTCGTCGATAGATACTGGCGAAAGTCCAGGCCATAGGTGGAGGTCAGGGTCGAGTCGATGTCCTTGTCTTCGCCGGTTAGATTGGGCGCATAGCTGCCGAAGAGCCGCCAGCGACGGCCGGCAATCGGACCGTACCCAGCGAAGACCGTCGTGTCACCAACCAACGCCGCCTCCAGCTGCGGGTAGTTGTCAGTGCGCGGCGTGACTATGGGAATGGGAAGCCCGGTCTCCGGGTCGAGGATGGGCCTGCCATCCGGATCGAAGAGGAAGCTCTGGTAGCCGATATCACGATAGACGTAGCCCAAACCACCTGAGACGCGGTGATTGACGCCGAATGGATAGGCTACCGTGGCGGTGATTCCTGTCAATCGCAGAGCGGACTGAATGCGTTCTACCCGACCCGTAGTCTGGTTGAAGGCGGCGAAGAAATCATTGTTGTCGTAGAGGCGCAGCGACTTCGTCAGCCGTCTCGAGCTGTCCACATAAAAGACATCGAAATTCTGGAAGCTGGAGATGGACTCGAAGAGCGCAAAGATCCGGCGATCGCCGAGATAGTCAACAAACTCGAAGCCGATCTGCGCGACCCATGTCTGATCGTCTGAGATACCGATCGTGCCGCCGAAGATGTTCTCGAGACGGAACTTGAAGCCCTTGTAGCGGTCCTTGTTGGCCTCGTCGAGGGAGACTTCGATGCTGGGCTCGAACCGCGGCAACTCGTCCGCCCTGAGAGACTGCAGCTCGGTCAGGGCATCTTCCGAGATCGTCGTCGCCTCGGTGATGGGATCTTCCACATCCTGCATGAAGAGATCGAACTGGCCCTTCCAGTACGCAGTGAAGACCAGCCGATCTTTTCCGTTGGGAGCCGCGAGAACGGTAGGCATGAAGCAGCCTGTCACCGAATTGGTGTGCTGCAGGATGTTCCCTGTCTCGAAATCGAGGCTGAAGATGTTGTTGGCACCCGAGGCATCCGAGGTGAAGTAAAGGCGGTTGCCGTTGGGCGAGAACACCGCATCGGTCTCATTGGTCTTGGTCCGGATACCCTCGCGAATGGGAACGCGCTCCTGAGGATTGTTCAGATAGATCCGGAAGAGCTTCTGGTACCCGCCGACGACCGAGGTCAGGACGATGGACTCGCCGTCCGGTGCATAGGTCGGCGCTCCGTCGTAGATGTCGTCGTCGGTAAGGTTGGTGATTTCACCGTTCCTGGTGTCGATCTCGAAGATGTCATAGCGACCATTCAGCCAACCCGAGAATGCGATCTTGGTGCCGTCCGGACTCCAAGCCGGAGAGAACTGCTGGCCCACATCCATTTGGACGGAATGGCGGATCTTCTTCTTCATTACGTCCAGGATCACCAGATCACGCCCCTGGTTCTTGCGTGCGAAGAAGGCGACAGAGTTGCCATCGGGCGAGAAGGCCAGGTCGCGGCCCATCTTGCGGCCCATGGTCAACTCCTGGGCCACCAGGTACTGGTAGTTACTCGAATAGCCCTTGGTCAGGTTCTTGAAGAACGTGCGCTCCTGGGTCTCATAGAGCACCACATCGACATCACCCCTGTTGTTGGTGAAGGCGGCGACGAAGTCGCCCGACGGCGAAGCCACCGGCGAGGTGTTCTGGCTCCGGATACCACGATGCGCACGAAAGGGGCGTCCGAAGTCGCCCGGTTCACCAGTCTCCAGGAGCTCCGCCAGATAGCGTTTGCGCAACCAGCGCCGAAAATCGGCGTCGAACTCATCAGGTGACAGACCGAAGGCCCGCTCCACAGCCCGGCCCACGCGACCACCAACGGTGTTGCGCAGCTCGACGATGAAATCCCTCATCCCTTCAGGACCCCATCGGAACTCGATGTACTCGAAGACCGCGTACCCGAACCGATAGGCGAAGAACCCTTGCACTCCGGCCTGGGTAATCAGCGGCACCTTATCGTTGACCACCGCGTCCCGCACGAACATCTTGTCGCGGGCCGACTCTTCACCCTCCATGTAGCTGGCCATACCTTCCATGAACCAAATGGGCGGACGCCCCGCAATGCCCTTCCCAAGGTTGCCTCCGAAAAGCATGTGGTACTGGAAGATATGGGTCAGCTCATGAAGGATGAGCTCATAGAGGTCCGGGTCCGGCAGGTCGACGGGTAGGAACATCCGAAAGCGCACGGGGGTCGCGAAAGCCCCCATGCCTTCCGGGATGAAGTTGCTGATCTCATTGTTCTGCTCGAAGTGAGCATGGGTCTCGTAGAAGATCAGAGAGGTCGGCTTCTTGATCTGGAAGTCGAACTCCTGCGACAGCTGATCGTAGGCGCTCTCGGCAAAGGAGACGACCTTTTGAAGCAGCTCCGGATCCTGGGTGTAGAAATAGATGTCGAAGTGAGGTGAATGGTAGATCTCCCACTTGAAGGTCTCGAACTGAACCTTGTTCTTGCCGAAGTAGTAATCGCCGTAGGCGTTCGGCACGCTGATCGTGCTCTGACTCCAGGCGACACCCGGTGCCGACAACGCCACTGCTATCAGCAGCAGGGATACGAGCAGGCATGTGGCAGTTGATTGACGCAACTGGAACTCCTTCCCCTCACGGGGTAATCAGAACCCGCGTGGCTGCTACCTGTTTCTGGGCGAAGATATTGGCGATCCGATCTTCCAGGGCGTAGAGATTCTCGAACATTCCCTGCAGCGGATCGGCCCTCTCCCCTTCGAAATGCTTGAAATCCTTGAAGTTGTCCGAGTAGAGCTGCTCACCGGTGGCGCCATCGAAAACCTGCATGACGATGTCGTATTCGAATCCCGTCTGCTCCACCAGCACCTGGCGATAGTAGGTCCGGCCATCGTAGGGTGAGACGTACTCCTCGGTCCGATAGCCGCTTCGATCCTGGATATCGAAATCCAGGCTTCCCGAGACGATCAGGTCTGCCTGGGTTCTCTCACCGAGGTAGCGCCAGAAGTCCGTGTCAGCCGACAGGGCACGCAGGTCGTAGGAGGGGTAGTCCACCGGACCCGACTCGATGAGCTTCAACTTGGTCTCCCGACGAATCAGACGAGACATGTAGCGCTCGAACTCCTCCTCGACATCGACACCACGCCGGGCGGCCGTCTCTTCACCTTCATCACTGACGACCAGGAAAGGGGCTACCGTAACCGTCTTGCGGTCCGTCAGATCGATACGAGCCCGAACTGGCAGGAGCAGAGTGACCTGGACATCGCCGCCTTGTGCCGGGAGCGCCGTCACCAGGAGCAGCACTACGAAGCCCAAGAGGGTCGATCGACTCGGGCGCGTCCCGTAGGCTTCGGACCACGATCGGAGATTGGCAGTTGAGGTCATTTCGCCCCCTCTGATGCGGAGTCCGGCGCGGCCAACTCGCTGTCCTCAGTCTCGTTGACATCCGTCTCAGCATCCGGTTCAGCATCCGGCCTGTAACTCTGGTAGAAGGCGATAAAGGCCGAGTAATTGCGCTTCAGGTCACTGTTCGTTGGACCAGCCTGCAGCGCCCTCTTGTAGGTTTCCAGGGCCTCGTCGAACTGGCCCACCGCTTCATAGGCGACAGCCATGTTGTTCAGGATCTCCGGGTCGTTCGGCCTGTCCATGTCTGCTTGCTGGAAGCGGAACAGAGCCTCGGCCCACAGCCCGCGCTTCGCCATGGAGACACCGAAATCGACTTCCGCGTTCAGACTCGGTCCGCCTGTGGTGACACCTTTGGAACCGTTGCTGCTGCATGCCACCACCATTGCCGTCAGGAGGACAAATGCGGCTGCAAGGCGCCAGGAAACTCTTGGGCGCATCAGAATCGGGCTCCTCTCAAGAATCGTGAACTCTGCTCCACGTATTGAACTCGAGCTTGCCAAAGGACCATCGGTACTTCCTTCGCAGTATATACGAGACAAATGCGGATCAGATTGGTGTTTCCTCTGGAAGATCGAGCGATTCAGCGCTCCGATTTCGTCTATTAGCTCGAGCCCATTGCGGGGAGGCTTGCATCCTGGTGTCCGACAAAGAACGCATCCTACTGATCGCACTCAACGCCACACTCGAGCTCGAACGCGAGGTGATCTGTCACCTGGCGCTGAATCTCGACGCTTGGTGGCACCTCAACGAGTCTCGTTCCATTCCTCAAGGCGGTCAAAGCCTCCGCCTGAGCAAGAAAATCCTGACGAAGGCTAGCCGTATTGCCTGCAATCCCGATGCCGCCGCGGCCCGTGAGCTCCGCCGGGCAGACAAGCTCGGAGCCGAGATCGTAACGCTGGTCGATAGTGCCTACCCCGAACAGCTGCGCGATCTGGACCTTCCGCCACCGGTCCTCTACTGCCGAGGGACAATCACTTCCGCCCCTGGCATCGCAATTGTGGGATCCCGACGCGCCAGCCGCCCGGGCCGCGAGATCGCCGAACTGGCGGGCAGGGAGTTGGCGATCAGAGGGCTGACGGTGGTCTCGGGATTCGCCCGTGGAGTGGACGCCTCGGCACACCGTGGTGCCCTGAGCGCGAAGGCAGGGAGGACGGTAGCTGTCCTCGGGTGTGGACTGGACTTCGACTACCCACGAGGACACCGCGCCCTCGGAGACCAGATCGCGGTTCGGGGAACGGTGATCACCGAGTTCCCATTCGGCACCCGCCCGGCGCCCCGCAACTTCCCCGTACGCAACCGCATCATTGCCGCCCTGGCCGAAGGCACGCTCGTCATCGAGGCTGCCCCGCGCTCGGGATCACTCATCACAGCTCGTCTGGCAATAGAGTTGGGGCGCGATGTCTACGCGGTGCCAGGAGCCCTCTTCGACGATCGATCGGTGGGGCCCAACACATTGATCCGCGACGGCGCCCTACTCGTACAACACCCGAGAGACATCATCGAGAGCCTCTCGTGCGAGACCCAGCGCCACCTGGTACCCGATGAGGAGCAGCCACTTCAAGCTCCCCTGAGTGGCCCGAAAGGCAACCTCCTGGAATGCATGAAGCCCGGCCAGGTCTACCCTCCCGAAGCTCTTGCCTCGAGCACGACGTGGCCAGTCGAACGCGTACTGGCGGTACTCCTCGAATTGGAACTGATCGGCTGGGTCCGCCGTCATCCGGGACCGGCCTTTGGGCGCAGCCGGTAGACTCGTGTCACCTTGCGGCGAAATCTTAACGAGTGGTAAGGTCCCGCACCTGCTGAGACTGCAGACTGCCGGATCCTTATCTGAACCCACATCCGGTTGGTAACTCACTCGAGCTCTATTGCAGGGAAATGCTATGTCTTCATTAGTGATTGTCGAATCCCCGGCCAAGGCCGAGACCCTGGCCCGCATCCTCGGAAGCGGCTATAACGTAGAGGCCAGCTATGGCCACGTTCGCGATCTGCCGGCCGGCGCCGACGCCATCCCGAGCAAGTTCAAGGGAGAGCCCTGGGCGCGGCTCGGCGTGAATGTCCAGCAGGACTTCGAGCCTCTCTACGTCATCCCGAACGACAAGAAGAAGTACATCAAGCGCTTGAAAGATGCCCTCGCCGGCGCCGACCAGTTGCTTCTGGCGACGGACGAAGACAGGGAGGGCGAGAGCATCAGCTGGCACGTCGTCGAGGTGCTCAAGCCCAAGGTGCCGGTGCGGCGGATCGCCTTTCACGAGATCACCAAAGAGGCCATCCTCGCCGCCCTGGAGAATCCGCGCGACATCGATTCCAACCTGGTGCGAGCCCAGGAGAGTCGTCGAATCCTGGACCGGCTCTTCGGTTACGAGCTGTCGCCGGTGCTCTGGAAGAAGGTACAGCGTGGACTGTCCGCCGGTCGCGTGCAGAGCGTGGCGGTACGCCTTTGCGTGGAGCGCGAGCGCGAGCGTCGACGATTCAAATCCGGCTGCTATTGGGACGTCGAGGCACAGTTCGTCAAGCAAGAGCAGGCCTTCACGGCCAGGCTGGTGAGGGTCGGTGATCGCCGATTGGCGACGGGGAAGGACTTCGATCCCGAGACCGGAGAGCTCAAGAAGCGTTCCCAAGCGCGTTGGTTGAAGGATGGGCAGGAGATCGACGACCTGATGGCAGCCTGGCAGAGTCCCTGGTCGGTGACCAGCGTCGAAAACAAGCCTCAGGTCCGTCGTCCAGCACCGCCCTTCATCACCTCCTCGCTCCAGCAGGAAGCGAACCGCAAGCTTCGTTTCTCGGCTCGACACACCATGCGCATCGCTCAGAAGCTGTATGAGGGGATGGATTTCAACGGCGACCGGATCGGGCTCATCACCTACATGCGAACCGATTCGGTCACTCTCGCAGGGCGGGCCCTCGAGGAAGCTCAAGAGGTGATCCGGGACAAGTATGGCGACGCCTACGCCCAGGGCCCTCGCCGCTACTCGACCAAGACCAAAGGAGCGCAGGAGGCCCATGAGGCCATCCGTCCCACGAAGCTCTCCCGCACTCCGGATCGGCTCAAGAATTTCCTCTCGCACGACGAGCTGCGCCTCTACGATCTGATCTGGAAGCGCACCGTGGCCAGCCAGATGGCTGAGGCCCGCCTGCGCCGCACGAGCGTCGAGATCACCGCCCCTGCCGAGGACCCGGGGTCGCAGGGCATCTTCAGCGCTACTGGAACAACTATCGAATTCCCCGGGTTTCTTCGAGCCTATGTCGAGGGCTCGGACGACCCCACGGCCGATCTGGCCGACAAGGAAGTCCTACTGCCATCCCTGGAAGCCGGAGAAGCTTGCACTCCTGAAGACCTCGAGCCCAAGAGGCGGGAGACCATGCCCCCCGCTCGCTATTCCGAGGCCAGCCTGGTCAAGAAACTCGAGGCCGAAGGGATTGGTCGACCCTCCACCTACGCCAGCATCATCGAGACCATCCAGCAGCGGGGCTACGTCGTCAAGCAGAACAACGCCTTGGTACCGACGTTCACGGCTTTCGCTGTGACCGAGCTTCTGGAGAAGCACTTTGCAGATCTGGTGGATACCCAATTCACGGCCCGCATGGAGCAGCAGTTGGACGACATCGCGGCCGGCAAGCTCGATTGGAAAGATCACCTGAACAGCTTCTACTATGGTGCAGGCGGGGGCGGGGCTGGTCTGGAAGACCAGATCAAGAAGGAGGAGCCCAAGATCGACTTCCCCGCCATCGAGATCGGCGAGCACCCCGAGTCCGGCAAGCCGATCGTCATCCGAGTGGGACGGTACGGACCCTATCTCCAGGTCGAGGATTCAGAGGGCGAAAAGGTACACGCTTCGGTTCCCGATGACGTGGCGCCTGCCGACCTGACCGTCGACGAGGCGGTCAGACTGCTGGAGAAGGCCAGGCAGGGCGCACAGCTGCTCGGGCACCACCCAGAGAACCACGAGAACGTCTATCTGGCACACGGCCGCTTTGGCGCCTACGTGCAGCTCGGTGAGACGCCCGAGAGGGGCTCGAAGGAGCCAAAACCCAAGAGGGCCTCCCTGCCAAAGGGTGTCGCCGAAGAGGCAGTGACGCTGGAAGAGGCACTCCTCTGGCTGTCTCTTCCCAAAACCCTGGGGGTCGATCCCGAAACAGAGGAGGAAGTGATTGCCACCAGCGGACGCTTCGGGCCCTTCATCAAACGTGGCAAGGACACCCGGTCCCTGACTGCCGAGGATGACGTCTATTCCATCGAGCTGCCACGTGCCCTGGAGCTCTTGGCACAGCCCAAGGCTCGCCGTGGCCAGCGCCGGGCTCAGCGCAAGATCTTGAAGGACTTTGGCGCCTTCGAAGGTGGCGGGAACCTACAGCTCCTCGATGGAGCCTATGGGCCCTACCTCACCAACGGTGAGCTCAACGCCTCGCTGCCCAAGGGCACCGATGCTTCGGCTCTGACGGCAGAGGCCGCCTCCACTCTGCTCCGCGAGCGTGGCAAGCCGCCCAAGCGGCGGCAGAAGAAACGCTCTTCAAAGTAGACATCCTCGAAGTTGTCTTCACCCACGGACCCGCGCTGCCGCAAGGCGAGCGAGGGCCAGCGAGCCGGACTTATAATCCCCGACACAGTGTTGGGTCCAGTGACCATCATCGGAGGAGGACTGGCCGGCAGCGAGTGCGCCTTCCAGTTGGCCAATCGAGGCGTGCCTGTCGAGCTGATGGAAATGCGTCCAGTGAAGTCCACTCCGGCGCATCAAACCGATCGCTTGGCCGAACTGGTCTGTAGCAACTCCCTGAGAAGCGACGATCCGTTCCATGCGGCCGGTCTTCTGAAACGGGAGATGGAGCGCTTCGGCTCCCTGATCATCTCGGCTGCTAGAGAGGCGGCTGTGCCTGCGGGCGGCGCCCTGGCCGTCGATCGTGAGCGATTCGCCGACCGGGTTACCGATGCCATCACCACCCACCCTTTGATCCAGCTTCACCGCAAGGAGGAGATGCAGATCCCGGATGGCGAGGTGGTGGTAGCCACCGGCCCGCTGACCTCCGACGCCCTGGCAGCGCAGCTGGTGGAGCTCCTCGACGAGGACTCGCTCTATTTCTACGATTCCATCGCTCCCATCGTGGACATCGAGAGCCTCGATATGCAGCGGCTCTTCTGGGCTTCGCGCTACGACAAGGGAAGCGGCGATGACTATCTGAACGCCCCGATGACCAGCCGTGAGTATCTGGCGTTCCACCAGGCACTTCTGGACGCCGAGCTGGCGACGCTCCGGGACTTCGAGAAGGACCTTTTCTTCGAGGGCTGCCTACCTATCGAGGAGCTCGCGAGACGGGGCGTGGACACGCTGCGATTCGGCCCCATGAAACCGGTAGGTCTTCGACTCGCCGACGGCACCAGGCCCTACGCTGTGGTACAGCTGAGGCGCGAGAGCCTGGCCCGCGAGCATTTCAATCTGGTGGGCTTCCAGACTCGCATGAAGTGGCCGGAGCAGAAAAGGGTCCTCGCCCTGATTCCTGGCTTCCAGAACGCGGAGTTTGTCCGACTCGGGCAGGTACACCGCAATACCTTCGTCAACGCGCCTCGGCATCTCGACACCTTCTACCGGATTCGCCAGTCACCCAGAGTACGTCTGGCCGGACAGATCACGGGCGTGGAAGGCTACCTGGAGTCGGCCGCCAGCGGGCTGGCTATTGCCGTCTACCTTGGCCAGCAGCTGCAAGGTTCCGACCCCGAGCCGTTCCCATCGACCACAGCGCTCGGGGCGTTGGCTCGACATCTGACGGAGTCGGACCCGAAGACCTTCAAACCCGCCAACATCAACTATGGCCTCTTCCCGGAGCTGGCTCGAAGGGTACCCAAGAGGCAGCGACGACAGGCTTTCGCCGATCGCGCCCGACACGACCTGGATCTCTGGTCGGCCCGACAGGGTGTCGAACTGGCCGAAGTCCCGGCACTGGACGAATCGGGAGATGACTGTTGAAGAAGCTCATCGGGCGCTTCCTGCGGCATCTGGACGAGGAGCGAGGCTTCTCGGCCCACACCGTTCGCGCCTACCAGCGAGACCTCGAGCGTTTCTTGCAGTTCCTCGCTGTCGATTTTCTGAGCCAGGAACCTTCGGCGATCCGGCCCGACGCTGTCGACTCGCTAGCCGTCAGGTCCTTTCTCGCTTCACAGGCCAGAGCCGGCCTCGGTCCGCAATCCCAGGCCAGAAGCCTGTCTGCCCTGCGCAGCCTCTTTCGCTACGCCTGTCGCGAGCAAACCCTGGTCCGCAATCCTGCAGAGGGTGTCCGCACTCCCAAGCAAACGAGGTCGCTGCCACGACACTTGCGACCCGGTGAAGTAGAAAACCTGTTGGAGGCGGCGGATGGCGATGAGCCTCTGGCGCGCCGTGACTCGGCAATCCTGGAACTCCTCTATGCCTCGGGCCTACGGGTCAGCGAGCTGGCCGGCCTCGACTGGACAGACCTGGACCTGGAGGCCCGTACCCTTCGGGTGATGGGCAAGGGCGGTAAGGAGCGCATGGTGCCCTTCGGCAAACCGGCCGCCCAGGCGCTCGCACGATGGTTCCAGGTCTGGGACGAGGTGCGAGACCCCTCGCGAGGTCAATCGGAGCCGATCTTCCTGAACTATCGGGGCAGCCGACTCAGCGCCCGCTCCGTGCGGCGCATCCTCGACCGGTACGTCGAGAAGGCGGCCCTGGCAGCCGGCGTACATCCGCATACCCTGCGGCACACCTTCGCCACCCACCTCCTCGAGGGCGGAGCCGATCTGCGAACGATCCAGGAGCTTCTCGGACATAGCTCACTGTCTACGACCCAGCGGTACACGCATCTCGAGCTCGAGCGCCTGTTGCAGGTCTACCGAGAGGCTCATCCCCGGGCCAAGGAGAAACCATGACCGGACCAGCTGCCGGAGATGGCAACACTCTCCAGGTAAGTCGCTTTTCCTGCACACCCTCGGGTGTCATAGCTTCCAGCCGAAGGTGGTTCTCGGCCTTTCTACTGGTGCTCGCTCTCGTCATGGCGGTGGCGACCCTTGCCATGGTCCTGGCCGACCGATTCGTACCTGCTCTGTTGGCCGCAGGAGTCGGTCTCGTCGTCGGCATGGCCTGGAGGATGAGTCGCGAGCTGAGTCCGCAACAGCTCGAGATCTCGAGAAACCGAATGACGGTCCAGACCACCACTGTCCGATTCGAGGTGCCACTCGAAGGCGCTTCCGCAAGAGCTCTCACAAGCGAAGAAGTCGCCCACATTCGCCGGCTGGCGTCGACGGCAGGCCTGGTGGCCGGTGTCGGTGGATTCGATTCACACCTGCTCGGCGAGTTCGACCTCTACGCAACCGACCTCGATCACGCGGTGCTGATCGAATGCGGAGAGGGTCGCTTCGTGGTCACGCCCGACAACCCAGAAGAGTTCTTGGAGGTGGCGGCACAGTCCGGTGCCAAGATCCGAGGCCCCCTGCTACAATCCGAACCTCATGAATAGCTTCTCTGCCACCACCATTCTGATGGTCCGCCGTGACGGCAAGACGTGCATGGCGAGCGACGGCCAGGTGACCTTCAACAACACGATCATCAAGGCCAGCGCAAACAAGGTGAAGCGAGCCGGCAAGGGCCAGGTGCTGGTCGGTTTCGCCGGCGGCGCTGCCGACGGACTGGCCCTCTACAGTCGATTCGAGGCCAAGCTGGACGAGTTCCAGGGCAATCTGGAACGCGCGGTTGTCGAACTGGCCAAGGATTGGCGCACCGACCGGGTTCTGCGCCAGCTGCAGGCCCAAATGATCGTCGCCGACCAGCAAAAGAGCTTCTTCGTGTCCGGCAATGGGGATCTCATGCAACCCGACGAGGACGGGATTCTAGCCATCGGCTCCGGGGCCAATTTCGCTCTTGCGGCGGCCCGAGCGCTGGTCGACCACACCGAAATGTCAGCCGTCGAGATCGTCAGCAAGGCGATGAAGATCGCTGCCGATATCTGCGTTTTCACCAATCACCAACTCACTCTCGAGGAGCTCTGAACCCGTGGCACCTCTAGCTTCGATAGTCTCAGGCCCGCCTCTGAGCCTGGAAGATCTCACGCCCCGGCAGATCGTTGCCGAGCTCGACAAGTACGTCGTTGGCCAGCACGATGCCAAGCGCGCCGTGGCCATCGCGATGCGCAATCGATGGCGTCGTCAACAGCTCGATCCGGAGATGGCGGAGGAAGTGCTGCCCAAGAACATCCTCATGATCGGTCCGACCGGTGTCGGCAAGACCGAGATCGCGCGCCGACTCGCCCGCCTGGCGAAGGCCCCTTTCTCAAAAGTCGAAGCCAGCAAGTTCACCGAGGTCGGCTACGTCGGCCGCGACGTAGAGTCCATGGTGCGCGATCTCGTGGAGGTGGCGGTAGGCATGGTACGAGAAGAGACTCGGGCGGCCGTGTACGACAAGGCGGCTGAACGAGCCGAGGACCGGCTCCTGCAGTTGCTCGTACCCCCATCGGCACCCGGCACCGTGAATCCAGAGGAGGCCGACCCGCAGTCCACACGGGAGAAGTTTCGACAGAAGCTGCGTTCCGGCAAGCTCGACGATCGAACCGTCGAAATCGAGGTCGAGGACTCCTCGCTTCCCAGCTTCGAGATGTTCACTCCGCAAGGCGTCGAGGAAGTGGGAATCAATCTCAAGGAGATGATGCCTGGCTTCTTCGGACGCCGGCAGAAGCAGAGCGTTCGTGTCGGCGAGGCGCGGGAGATCCTCCTGCAGGAAGAAGCGGAGAAGCTCATCGACCGGCAGCAGGTCAGTCGAGATGCGCGATGGCGGGTCGAACAAGGGGGCATCGTGTTCCTGGATGAGATCGACAAGATCGCCGGGCACGATCAGGGGCAGGGGCCCGACATCTCCCGGGAGGGCGTCCAGAGGGATCTGCTCCCCATCGTGGAAGGCAGCACCGTCGCCACCAAATACGGTTCCGTCAAGACCGACCACATCCTGTTCATCGCCGCGGGTGCCTTCCACGCAAGTAAACCGTCGGATTTGATTCCCGAGCTCCAGGGTCGCTTCCCCATCAGGGTCGAGCTCAACGCGCTGACCGAAGAGGACTTCATCCGCATCCTCACAGAGCCGGAGAACGCGTTGACCAAGCAGTACGTCGCCCTGCTCGATACCGAGGGCATGGAGATCGTCTTCACCGAAGATGCCGTCCGGGAGATCGCGCGGCTGGCCGTTGAAGTCAACTCCACGACAGAGAACATCGGTGCCCGGCGCCTGGCCACTCTTCTCGAGCGGGTTCTCGACGAGGTCTCCTTCGAAGCTCCCGACATGAAGGGAGTTCGAGTCGATATCGATGCCGCCTATGTGAATCGCGCTCTCTCGGATATCGTCAAGGATCAGGACCTGACTCGCTATGTCCTCTAGTCCGCTCGCCGCGCTTCGCCGTTCATCATGGATCGTCCTCTGGGCCCTCCTGCTGGCCAGTCCTCTGTGGCTGGCCTGCGGGCGCAAGGAGCCACCGAGGCCGCCGGCCAGCAAGGTGCCGGCGAAGATCATGGACCTGACGGTGCAGCAACGGGGGATGGAGCTTCTCCTGACCTTGACCTACCCCTCCGCCACGATGGGCGGCCTCGCGATCGCCGAAATCGAGGCCGTGGAGATCTGGGAGGTCGTCCGCGTTGTCTCTCCACTGGTAGGAGAGGGGGATGACATCGAGGCAGACGAGGAAGCGCTCGAGGGTGGTGAGGAACCCGAAATGGACCTCGAGGAAGTACCAGAGCCAGAGCCTGGACTCTTCCAGCTGCCCGCCGAGATGCCGGACGAAGAGCAAATGGAAGACCTGGTTCGGGTCGATCCGCGCGAGTTTCGTCAATCGGCACAGCTGCGGTGGGCTCTTCGAGACACCGAACTGAGCTCAGCCGTACAGGGCGGCCAACTGCTGATTCGCCTGCCCTTGGACGAGATTCCCGAACAGGATGAGGTCAGGGTCTTCGCGGCAAGAACGGTGGCCGGCCCAAGGCTCATCTCACAATTCTCCAATCTGGCGAGTATCGGCCTGCGGCAGCCGCTCCCCGCTCCGAGCCCTATTGCGGTCACTTCGACCGCCTCGGGTGTGGAGCTCGCCTGGGAGGCTGAAGACGGCGGCAAGGGGTACAACGTCTATCGACGAAACGCCAAGGTCAAGGAGTACGGGGCACCTCTGGCAACCGTGCCTCCAGAGATTCTGTCGTTCATCGACCGATCGGCAGTCTTCGGCAACCGCTACATCTACACGGTAACCGTCGTCTCCTCGACCGGCCCGCTGGTGGAAAGCCGCATCGCTTCGGAGCACGAGGTGGACTACGAGGATCGCTTCCCACCCTCGGCTCCTGAGAACATCGTCGCCCTCGCCGAGGAGGGACGAGTTCGCCTGCTCTGGGAGCTGGCTCCGGAAAACGACGTATCCGGCTACCGGGTATTCCGTCAGGCGCCAGGCGAGGACTATCGCTCCATCACCCCAGAACTGGTCATCGGCTCCGAGTTGTTGGATCGCGATGTCGTGTCGGGAACCACCTACGTCTACTTCGTCACCGCGGTCGACGGCGCGAACAACCAGAGCGAGGCCAGCAAGACCACGACGGCTCAGGTGCCATGAGGCATTTCTTCCGCCTTTCGGGCGGCGGCAACGATTTCCTGGCGCTCGTCGAGCCTCTCGACGATCCGACGCCCGCTCAGATTCGCGCCTGGTGTCACCGCGGACTCTCCCTTGGCGCCGATGGCCTGTTCCTGCTGCACCGCAGCCCGGACGGGGCGCGGATGAGCCATTTCAATGCCGATGGCAGCGTGGCGGATCTCTGCCTCAACGGCACGCGATGTGCGGTGCGCCTGGCTCGCCACCTGGGCTGGTCCGACAACGAGATCATCATCGAAACAGGGGCAGGCCTCATCCCGGGCTCGTCTTTGGAGGTCACCTCCGTAACCCTGGCCCTCGAGCGACCGGACGAGCCCGAGCCCCTCGAGCTCGATGTGGATGGAGAGCTGATCCAAGGATTCAGGGTTCCGGTCGGCGTTCCCCACTTCGTTTTACCCAGGCCAGACGGAGTGGCTCGAGCCCCGGTTGCCAGCCTCGGACAGCGACTCCGATCCGACCCTGTCTTTGGCGATGCCGGCACGAACGTGGACTTCGCCCATTTCGTAGACCAGCACCGAATGGATCTCCGCACCTACGAGCGCGGTGTCGAAAGCGAAACCCTGGCCTGCGGTACCGGGGTCATGGCCTCGGTCACAGTCGGTGTGGCGCAAGGGGAGTTGGAGCTACCCGTGACCGTTCTCACCCGCGGTGGCTTCCGGTTCGAGGTTGGCAGCTGGATCGACGACCGGGGAGAGCCGCGCTGGGGACTCAAAGGCGATGCCCGATTGCTGGCAGAAGGCGAGTTGATCGAAGGCGCCGAGGACCTGCCCGAGCCGCCGCCGTGGCGCTAGGGCTCAACCCTTTCCTGCATGCTAAGCTGCGCTGCCGATGACTGACGGTCCCGAACAGAAGAGCCAATTCGCCCCGGTCGACGAGCAGCTCGACCTACTGATGCGGGGTGCCGTGGACCTGGTTACCGAGGACCAGCTGCGTGACAAGCTCAGGCGCTCTCGAGAGACCGGTCGCCCCCTGACCGTCAAGGCGGGCTTCGACCCCTCCTCGCCTGACCTGCACCTGGGTCATACCGTGCTGCTTCACAAAATGAAGCACTTTCAGGATCTGGGTCATCGGGTGGTCTTCATCGTCGGTGACTTCACGGCCATGATCGGCGATCCGACGGGCAGGAGCCTGACTCGTCCTCAGCTCACTGCCGAAGAAGTCGCCAATCACGCCGAGACCTACAAGGCACAGCTCTTCCGGATCCTGGATCGCGATCGCACTGTCGTGGACTACAACAGTCGCTGGCTCGACAAGCTCGGCTCCAACGGCATCGTCCGGCTGGCCGGCCGATACACCCTGGCCAGAATGATGGAGCGAGAGGATTTTCGCAGCCGCTTCGAGTCCAATCAGGCGATCAGCCTCCACGAGCTTCTCTATCCGCTCGTTCAGGCCTACGACTCCATCGCCCTGGAGGCCGATGTGGAGTTGGGAGGCCACGACCAGATCTTCAATCTTCTCGTCGGTCGCGACCTCATGAAGGAAGAAGGGCTCGAGCCGCAAGTCGTACTCACAGTGCCTTTGCTGGTGGGTACCGATGGTGTCGAGAAAATGTCCAAGAGCCTCGGCAATGCCATCGCGGTCGAGGATTCCGCCAATGAGATCTTCGGCAAGACGATGTCCATCCCGGACGAGCTCATGTGGGACTGGTACCTGTTACTGACAGAGCTGTCGGATTCGGAGATCGAGGCACGGCGTCGAGCTGTCGCCGCCGGAGACCTCCACCCCAAGCACGTCAAGCAGGAGTTGGCCACTCGCCTGACAACCGATCTTCATGACGAGGCGGCAGCCGTCCGAGCCGCCGCCGAATTCGACAAGGTCTTCGCAGCCGGCGGCCTGCCCGAAGATATTCCGTTTCACGCCATCGAAGGCCCGTTGGCCCTGCCTCGCATACTCACCCAGACCGGCCTCGCTACCAGCAACAACGAGGCCCGCCGGCTCATCCAGCAGGGTGCCGTAACCATCGATGGCGAGCGCAGCTCGGATCCGTTCCTCGAGCTCACCGCACAACAGGAGCCCTACGTTTTCAAGGTGGGCAAGCGGCGTTTCGCGAAGATCCAGATTTCCTAGACTGGATCTGCTGGACTCTTGGTTGGCGCTCTTGCCGATCGGCTCGGGAGCGGCGGCAATGTCATTCAAATAACCGTTGGATGGCGGTAGTCCATGCTAGCCTACCGGCCATGTCGCCGGGCGACTCGCCACCACCAGAAGAGCCTCAGGAGGCTGGCTCGCAACAGGATTTCGAAGAGATCCACATCCCGAGTCTGCCCCTCTGGACTCGAATGGTCCTCTTGGGTCTGAGTTGGATCTGCCTGATCCTGGGGCTCGCGGGACTGCTGCTGCCGGGACTGCAGGGCTTCCTACTACTTTTCGTGGGTATGGCGCTCATGTCGGTGGCCAGCGATACGGTGCATCGATGGATGGAAAGGGCGCTCCACCGTCATCCGGGGCTCCAGGAGCGACTACAGCGCTTCCGCGAGAAGATCCACAACAAATTCGGCCGCAAGCAC
>JAUWSP010000250.1 GCA_030610025.1 Acidobacteriota bacterium
ATGTTGCTGGTCGCCTTCTCGCGGCGAATGTGCTGTTCGCGCGTCTGACGGGCCAGGCGAAAGGCCGGGTTGCCGTTGGCATCCTTCGATAGACCAACGATTCGTCCGGGCAGCTGTCGTTCCAGCTTTTCGTGCGTGGAGAGGAACCCGGCATGAGGGCCGCCAAAGCCCATCGGCACGCCGAGCCTCTGACTCGAGCCCACTGCGATATCGGCGCCGAACTCGCCGGGCGGCTTGAGCAGGGTAAGCGCCAACAAGTCGGTGGCCACGATGAGATAGGCACCGGCAGCGTGAAGGCGCTCGGCTGTCTTCGAATAGTCCTCGATACGCCCGTCGGTCGTTGGATACTGGATCAGCGCCGCGAAGAGATCCATGCCTTCCGCGTCGATGCTCTCGGGCGGGCCGACATGAACTTCGACTCCGAGGGGCTTGCACCGGGTTTCAATCACCGCGATGGTCTGGGGGTGACAGTCTTCGGCAACGAAGAACCCCTTCTTCTTTCCCCTTGTAGCCGCGAGAGCCATGCTCATGGCCTCGGCCCCGGCCGTGCCCTCATCGAGTAGCGAGGCGTTGGCCAGCGGCAGGCCGGTCAGGTCGGCCACCATGCTCTGGAAGTTCATCAAGGCCTCCAGGCGTCCCTGAGCGATCTCTGCCTGGTAGGGCGTGTACTGGGTGTACCAGCCCGGGTTTTCCAGGATGTTGCGCTGAATCACGGGAGGGGTGAAGCAGTTGTAGTAGCCCATACCAATGAAGGAACGGCATACCTGATTGCGACGGGCGATCTCTCTCAAGTCCGAGAGCGCCTCGTGCTCGCTCCTGGCCGGCGGGAGGTCGAGGGGCTCTTGCAGTCGGATGGGCTCTGGTATGACGGCTGCGATCAGGTCATCGAGAGACTCGAATCCGAGGCTTTGAAGCATCTCTGGAACTGCGGCCCGACTCGGCCCCAGGTGACGATCCTCGAACCGATCGGTTGGCGCAAAGAGGTCTGGTGTGGACATGGACATCTCCCTGGTAGAGGTAGCGAACGAAACGCCGGGCGGCGTAGGTTCCGTCGTGTGATCGTGCAGCCGGCTTCGCTCTTCTGGACCAGCCCACCGGGCCAGCCGCACTTCAAAATTGTAGCAGGAGAGAGTCCCTTGTGGGATGGGGGACAGATCCAGAAGCCCAAGGGTAGAGAGCCCCTCACCCGATCATCAGGCCAGGCGCTCCCACAGAAGCAGAAGTCGAGGTTGGCGGAGCAGACCATCGCAAATACTCAGACCGTCCACCTCGACCTGGACCAACCTGTCTGGCTCAGAGCTCTTCGATATGAATGCTGCCGTTGGTCGTTCGCAGCTCGATCGAGCCACCGCCGCCGTTGAGCTCGCCCTCGAGACGATTGCGGCTGAAGGTACCCTGCACAGAGATGGGGAAGTCGGTCTTGATCGATCCGTTCGTGGTGCGAGCCGTTAGATCGGCCTGGGTCGAAGATGGAATGGAGAGCGTGATTCCCCCATTCGTCGTGCGAAAGACCATGTCCTCACCTGTGGTGATCTCGCTGAGCTCCGCGTTGATCGAGCCGTTGGTGGTCCGTGCATTGAGTCGACCACCCGATTCGGAAACCGAGACATTGCCGTTCGTGGTGCCGACCTCCAGATCGCCGCTGATCCTGCCAATCTTGACGTTGCCGTTCACGGTGCTCACGTCGAGGTCGGCGGAGGCCGGAATCTTGATCTCGTAGCGCACGCTGGAGGAGGAACCGCTCGAGAACCAACGGTCCTTGTTCCTGGGGTAGCGGGTGTCAACCCGGATGCGGCCTGAGGAGGGCTCGACCTCGATCTGCAGATCCTGCATCAAGTCTTGTGCCTTCTCGCTGCTGCTGGCCTTGACCTTCTTGGTGGCCAGGATGTGGATCTCCTGACGGTCCCAGGCCTCGATGGTGACGTTGCCGTTCGTGTTGTCGAGCTCGAGAAGATCCCCGGGAGCGAAGGCGAAAGTCTGATCGAAAGTCTCTTCGAGTGTCGTAGCGCTGAGGGCTCCTGCCAGCAGCAGGCCGGCAGCCAGGGCCCAGATGATGGGCGATCGTGTGTTCAGGTTCATCCTTACGGTCCTCCTCGTTTTGTCTGCGATGTCAAGGATTGGGCAGAGGCATATCAGTTTTGAAATTTTCGGGCTCTGGTGTTTAGACGCTCTCCACAAGTGTGGGGTTTAGTCCGGCCGAGTAGTCGGTTTGTAGTCCCGTTCATCTTCTTACTACGAGTCTGTCGTGAGGGAGTTTCGGTGACCTTGGAGGCAACTTCGAATTGGGGTCCGCAGCAGGAAAGATACCCGCTGGCCTTGTGCTATTCTGAAAATTGCTGGACCACTCCGGACCCCGATCGAATGCCGCAGAAAGAAACCAAGCGCGTCTACAAGATCATCTTCCACAACCAGGGGGAGGTGTTCGAGATCTACGCCAAGAATGTGGAACAGGGCCACCTCTACGGATTCGTGGCAGTCGAGGAGATCCTCTACGGCGAGCGCTCACAGGTGGTCGTGGATCCTACCGAGGAACGGATGAAGAGCGAGTTCCGGGGTGTCCGACGGATCTTCCTGCCCATGCACGCCGTCGTGCGAATCGACGAGATGGAAAAGGAAGGTGTTCCACGCATCACTCGACAGGAGGGCGGTGGGACCGTGTCGGAATTCCCCAGCTCGATCTACACCCCGGAGCCGCCTCGGGGTGATACGAACAAGTCATGAAGCTCCCTAACCCGCATTATTCATGAGCCCCACGGTATCTAGCGGAGATCGCCCGCCATCTCAGGCCGTCCTCGCTCGTCACTCCTCAACAACCTTGAAAGGTTGCCTCCGGGGCTCTTCCCTGCGGGTGACCCGATCTAACGGACGCTTTCCGCAATCTACTCGCGCGGTCATGAATAATGCGGGTTAGCCCGGGATTGGCCCTCGGCGTCGTCGCCTTGGTGTCGACCTCTCCTCTGCTGGCCTGGCACGCCGAAGGGCATCGAATCACGACTTTCGAGGCGGTCACGCTTCTAGCCGAGGAGTTGCCACAATTCCTTCAAGACGGTCGAGACCAGATGGCCTGGGACTCGATCGATCCCGATCTGATGCGCAACCGCAGCCTGCCGCAGCTGCGAGACCGTGAGTCGCCCGACCACTACCTGGATCTCGAGCTGCTGCAAGGCGGGGGCCTACCCGATACACGCAGCGAGTTCCTCGAGCACATCGCCTCGCCAGAGGTCGGCATGGGAATCGAGAAAGTCGGTGGGCTGCCCTATGCGGTGGTCGAGGCGACCCAGCGCCTGACTCTTGCCTTTGCTCAGGTCCGACATCAACCGGCCAATGAGCACCTGCAGGCCAAGGTCATGCTGTACGCCGCCCAGTTGGCGCACTATGCAGCGGATCTTTGCCAGCCGCTTCACACCACGATCCACCACGATGGGCGAGCTCTAGAGGACTACTCGTCTCCATACACGGGAATCCACCAGCAGGTGGACGCCTTGATTGGGCGACTGGAGCCACAAGCTGAAATCAGGGGCGAGCCACTCGTGCTGAAGCCGATCTTCCCCGCGGTGGTAGAAGAGTTGAAGCGTAGCCACGCCGAGGTGGACAGGGTCTACCAACTGGAAGGCGATCTGGCGCTTCTCGAGGCTGGTGGCGAGCCGTCGGCCGAATTGCGGTCCTGGACTCGCGATCGCTACCGAGCGTCGGTGCTGTTCACTGCCAGTCTCATTCTCACCGCCTGGCGGGAGTCGGCTGATCTGCAGATTCCCGAATGGGGCCTACCCGAGCAGCCTCCTACGAACTAGTGCCCCGGTAGAGGTTCTGAACCCAGGTCGCGTCTTCCTGGGTCAAGGGAGTGCCTACCAGCGCAGCAGCCTCGACATGGTGCGGCTGGCGAAGGCCGAGTATCACGCAGCCGGAGTCGGCATCCGCGAGCAACCCGCCTGTCAGACAGGATAGGACCGGATGGGGGAGCGATGGAAAACGGGCCTCTACGGCCTTGCGGCAATCGCGAAAGTGCGCCAGCTGGTCGGGATCGCGGAATCCCGGAATGCGAGTCCTGTGATCGCCGTCTCCGAGCGTCGGCGGTTGCCGGTAGTGACCGAGTAGAAGGCCGTGCTTGAGAGGCGAGAAGAAGGCGACACCGGCATCGTTATCGTCGACCCACGCTTTCAGTCCACTGGCTTTCCACGAGTCGTCCACGACATTGCGATAGGGCTGAACGACATCCGGTTCGACCTGCTGGGCGTAGTGAGCCACCTTGTTTGATTTCCAGTCAGAGAGGCCGATGAATCGGACTTTGCCCTCGTCTCGAAAACGGCGCAGCAGACTGACCGCGTCATCGAGGTATTCATCGTTGGGACCGAAGTCGCAGTGATGCAGGTAGTACAAATCGAGGTATTCGGTTCGGAGGTTGACGAGGGATCGCTCCAGCTGCTGCCGAATCTGATCGGGGTGATAGAAGTGGTCGTAGGCCCCTGCGTCCCACCCCACCTTGCTGGCGAGGAAGATCTCGGCCCGAGGTACGGGTCCCCAGAGACTCCCGATGGAGCGCTCGGCCCCTCCGTCACCATAGACATCGGCGGCGTCCCAGTGAGTGAGCCCTCGGTCGAAGGCCATCACAAGGGCAGCTCGAGCGGCCTCGGAGTCGTATCCGGACCAGCCCACCGGGTGGTTGCCGACCTTCTTGGGGCCACCATGTCCCCAGGTCCCCAAAGCGATCCGGGGCACTTCGACTCCGGTTCTACCCAGGCGAACAGTCTCCACAGCGAGGCTCCTCTTGGCTCACGTACCTCGATCGTCCTGAGTCCGAATCCTAGCGCAGTGAGGCAGCGAGGGTTGATGCGTCTGCGCCTGTGGCGGCCGTTGGTTCATGTTCCCCCACAGTAGCCGTTGCCGAGTGGAGGTCCGTCCGGGTGGTCCGCAGGGGGACGGCGTCGGCTACTCAGACTGCCACGGATGGGCCTCCGCCTTGTCTCGTCATCACGCCGAATCTCTTGTGCTCTATGAGGGTCTTTGCGCTGCGCTCGACTCGGCACCCCCTGTCGAACCACCCGAACGAACCTTCAGGACCGGTTGGAAGCTGACGATCAACA
>JAUWSP010000238.1 GCA_030610025.1 Acidobacteriota bacterium
CACCTCGGATGCCGGTTCAGAGTTTTACCTACGACGTCTCCACCGACGGCGAGCGCTTCCTGATGAACACTGTTGGTGACAGCGCCTTCGAGCCCATCACCCTGGTCGTCAACTGGACCGCCGAGATCGATGGCCGCTAGAGCCCCCGGGCCAGCGCTCGGCCTCTGGAAGCGGCTTGCACTCACATACCTGAATCTGCCGACGTCCACACAGTTGAAGCGGTCGGACCTGTGCCGGCCGACGGTTCTGCGATCGAGTCTGCCGACGCCCACACGATTGAAGCGGCCGGACCTGTGCCGGCCGACTACGGTTCACAGACCAACCCGCTCACCCTCATCAGCAAGCCGAAATCCCCTATCGATGACGGTCTCTCGCGCCTCGCTGTCGGGCCAGAGGGCCGGGTTGGTGTGGTTCAAGTGGATGAAGCGCACCTTGTCCTTCTCCTCGGGCCCGAGCCCGCTGAAGCGATCCATGCTGTGGGTGATGAAGGGGTGGGGGAAGCCGCTCATGTCTCGCCCCTCGATCTCGCCGTTGGCGTAGAAGGTGCCATCGAGATAGGCGACGTCGACCGAGGCGATGACCTCCTCGATGCGTGATCCCATCTCGTCCCATTCTTCCCAGCTGTCGATGTCGGGGATGAAGAGAGCGGACCGGTTCGGCCCCTCGATCCGGAAACCGATCACCTCGGAGTACTCCTGCCGGTGGGGCACCAGGAAGGGCGTGACCGAGAGTCGCTCGTTCAGCTCGATTGAGACGCCATCTTCCAGTGGCTTCAGCACGATGTTCTCGTAGCGCACCAACTGGCTCCATGGCCCGTTGGAGCGTAGGTAGTCGCGCATTCGAGGCATGGCGTAGACCGGCACACCGTCGGCTCCCATCGACTCGTGGCCCAGGTGCATCAGCCCTGGGTAGTGGCCCATGTGGGCATGTGTCAGGAGGATGCCGGCCAGGCCGGGCTTTCCCTCGACCGGGGCAATCTCATCCAGTTGGTGAAGTTGTTCCCGGAAATCTGGCGTGGCCTCGAAGATCCACCGGTGGTGACTCATCGGATCGACGACAGCAAGGCTCGTTGCCAGACGCCTGAAATCCGGATCAGTCCACCCCGGATGCTCCTTGGTGCCTGCCTGTGGGGTTCCCCCATCCTGGGCAATCCCCAAGACGACCAGATAGGGTGCCTCCTCTCTTGTGACCGTTTCCTGCTGGCCTCGAGCCGATGCCCACACCATGGCCTGCAAGAGCGCGAGACAGGCGACCGCAAATCCGCGTCTTTCCATGCTCCGGGATTCCTCCTGACGTGTCGTGCGATTCTGACGCATTGTATGCCAGAGGAGACGGTGACCGGAACTCCTGCCCTGCCGGCCGCCTACACAGGCACGCCCGAATGTAAAGGAGGGCCTTCCGCCCTCCCGCGGAGCCCCCGATCAGGGTCGTTAGTCGGACCAGGTCGAGGTGTCGCCTGTCTCGAAGCTACAGGCGAAGATCACTCCGATGCCTTCCCAGGCGCCAATGTCTACGGTTCCGTCGATGACTCTGGAGTTGCGGTCGAGATCCTGGGACCCAAGACCCCCGGGAGGGTTGTTGTCTCCCATGTTCTCGGCTGGTGAGCCGCTCGAGAGGCGATAGTCGAGGCTGATCGGATCGACGAACAAAGGATCGACTCCGACCAGATTGGAGCCCGTGGTTACCGTGCCCGAGGTGGTGAGATCGGTGCCGTTGTCGAAGGCGATCGTGTTGTAGATTTCTATCGTGCTGGAGTTCTCCTGGGTCGCACGAATTCCGGTGCCCGGGTGATCGGCCACGGTCAGGTTGACCAACTGCACGGTCGCGGTGGCCACCGTTGTCACTTCCAGGCCCCCGTCGTCGCCCTGGGCGAAACCTGAATCGGTCACACGAAGCGTGTTGGAATTCCACTCGACATCTGTGACCAACTGGGCGGTGGGATCACCTGCAACAACCTCGTTTTCGGCCCAGCCAGTTCGAGCCATGTCGATGCTGCAGGTGTTAGAGGTAATCACGCACCCTCCACTCCCTTTGGAGGTCCCGGTGCCAAGAATCGAATTGCTGTAAACACTGCTGTCGGAGATCACGCCGATTGAATTGTCTTCGGGCTTGAGGTAGAGGCCGCCCCCTGCGCGCTCCCCCCCGTCGCTCTCGACCGAATTCAAATCGATCTCAGTATTGTGGATCAGGTAGGTCGAGTCGTTGTTGCTCTTGATGTAGGCGCCTCCACCTCTAGCATTCCCTTGGTCCCAGGTGGTTGCAGTATTGCCTTGGATACGGCAGTCTTGGATTTCGAGCCTCTGAGTTCCGCGAAGCAAGGCGTAGAGTCCACCACCTTGAGCTGTCGGCTGCATCAGGAGGTGGTTGTCTACTATGCGATTGTTGCGGATCACGATCTGTGCATCGTTATCCACGAAGTTCGAGAAAACTCTGACGCCTGCGCCATCTCTCGTGCCATTCGTGACGGTGAATCCCTCGAGCAGGAACGAGCCTCCTTCGATCAGGATGTTGACCCCTCGCCCACTAGCACCACCGTCGATCACGGTCTTCTTGGGATCCGTGTCACGGCTCGTAAAGGTGGCGTCCCATCCACCAGTGATCTCGAGCCTGCCGCTGTTGAAGGTGGCTGGCACTTCGAGGTTCTCGGTGTAGGTGGTGTCGCGCTCGACGTAGATCTCAGTGTCGGCCCCGTTCGCCACGGCGTCGATCGCGCCCTGGATTGTCGCGTAGGTGCCGCTCGGGCCGACGGTGAGAACCGTGATTTGCGAAGAGACAGGGGGGGCGATCAGGACCCAGAACGCCAAGGGAATGATCGATGATCTGATAGCACGTTCGACGGAGAAGAAGTGAGCCATGGCAATCCCTCCTGGTGCCTATGTCGAGTTCAGCAAGAACCCTACTCCTGGAATGAAAGGGTTGCAAGGCGCGCCGGGAGGGTAGAATCTAAAGAATCGGTCCAGAAAGAAATTGCTGGCACCTTTGGCAAGGGATCAAGGTAGGAATCGATGATCGGCGAGACCCTCTCTCACTATCGGATTCTCGACAAGCTCGGCAAGGGCGGGATGGGTGAGGTCTATCTGGCCGAAGACACCACGCTCAAACGCAAGGTGGCGCTCAAGGTGCTGCCACCGGATCTCGCGACGAGCCCGGAACGACTGGAGCGTTTCCAGCGCGAAGCCGAATCCCTGGCCTCGCTGAACCATCCGAACATCGTCACTATCCACACTGTCGAGGAGGACGACGGCGTCCGCTTTCTGACGATGGAGTGGGTAGAGGGCCAGACCCTGGCGCAGCTGGTGGAGAAGGGGAGTCTGCCCCTGGAGCGGATCTTCGAGATCGCCACCCCGCTGGCCGATGCCCTGGCCGTGGCCCACGCGAAGGGCGTCGTGCACCGCGACCTCAAGCCGGGCAACGTCATGGTGACGGAGGACGGGCGGGTCAAGGTCCTCGACTTCGGACTGGCGAAGCTCCTCGAGGAAGAGCCCGATCTCGTGGCCACCGAGATGGCCACCGAGGCCCTGACGCGGGACGGCATCGCCATGGGCACCATCCCCTACATGTCGCCGGAGCAGGTGCAGGGCAAGGCGGTGGATCATCGGTCGGACATCTTCTCGTTGGGTATCGTGCTTTATGAGATGTCCACGGGGCGCCGACCCTTCGGCGGCGAGACCTCGGCGGACCTGATCTCCTCGATTCTGCGCGACAGCCCCGATCCGGTCAGCGATCTCCGCTTGGAGCTGCCACGGCACTTCGGACGCATCATCCGGCACTGTCTGGAGAAGGACCCCCAACGCCGCTATCAATCAGCCCTCGACGTCCGCAACGAGATCGAGGGTCTGCAGAAGGAAATCGAGTCGGGTGAGGTGCCGATCTCGAGCACGAGTGCAGCGGTCCCGGTCGCTGAGGCGGGCGGCAGCCGAAAGTGGCTGGCACTTCTGGCCCTGGTAGCCGCCATCGCCGTGGTTGGCGGGCTGGTCTGGTGGATGGGTGGCAAGAGCGAGCCCGAAACGACCCAGACGGCCGCGGTGCCTGATGAAGTCGGACGCCAGATGATGGTGGTGTTGCCCTTCGAGAACCTCGGCGCGGCGGAGGATGAGTATTTCGCGGCCGGAATGACCGAAGAGATCACCACTCGCTTGGCGGCAGTGAGCGGCATTGGGGTGATCTCCCGCAAGAGTGCGATGCGCTACGCCGGTACCGACAAGACCATCCAGCAGATCGGCGAAGAGCTCGGCGTCCAGTACGTGCTCGAAGGCACCGTGCGATGGGCGAGGACCGACGGCGGTAGCCGGGTGCGAATCTCGCCTCAGCTCATCCAAGTGGCTGATGACACGAATCTCTGGGCCGACACCTACGATCGGGTCATCGACGACGTCTTCGAGGTTCAGAGCGACATCGCTTCCCAGGTCATCAATCAGCTCGGCGTGACCCTTCTCGAGCCCGAGCAAGCTTCGGTCGAAGCACGGCCTACCGAGAACATGGAGGCCTACCAAGCCTACCTGCGAGGCCTCGACCAGACCGGTCATCTGACCTACTCGGAAGAAGACCGCATGACAGAGATCGAGATGTTCGAACGGGCTGTCGAGCTGGATCCCGAGTTCGCGGTGGCCTGGGCAGAGCTTTCCATGGGCCATTCCGGCCTCATCAACCTGGGGATGGACAAGTCTCCAGAGCGACTGGCGTTGGCCAAGGCGGCTGTCGATCGGGCGCTCGAGCTGGACCCGGATCTCCCCGAGGCCCATCTGGCCATGGCCTACTACCACTACTGGGGCCGGCGCGATTATGAGCCTGCGCTCGACGCCCTGGCCATCGCCGAGCAGAGCATGCCCGAGGATCAGGATGTCCTGATCGCCAACTTCGCCATCCGCCGCCGGCAGGGCAGACTCGAGGAATCACTCGAGTACATTGAGAAGGCCTTTGAGCTGAGCCCACTCGAAGATGACCTGCCGAGGGAAATCGCCGTCATTCATATGATGAACAGGGACTTTGAGAAGGCTTTCGAGGCCTACGATCAGTCCATCGCGCTGGCTCCCGATCAGCAGGCGGGCTATTTCTTCGAGATGCTCGCCTATTGGGCTATTGGCGATATCCGGCAGGCCCGGGAGATACTGGAAAGAGCGCCTCAGACTCCCGGTTCCTTCTTGACCTCCATTCATGTAGTGCAGAACCGCATGGAGAGAAACTGGGAGCAGGTCCTCGTTTACCTCGACGAGGCTCCGGTTGATGTCTTCGAGGCGCCGGACGGTTGGATTCCGATTGAGCAAGTGAAG
>JAUWSP010000414.1 GCA_030610025.1 Acidobacteriota bacterium
AACGTGGATCTCGACCGCCTTCCCTGGCAGCCCTAACCCGCATGAATCATGCGGGCTAAGGCACTCTCGCTCCAACGAGAGGAGGGGTCCACTGCCTGGTGGAGCAGGACCATGAACGTCAAAGCGGTAGAACAACCGCACAGAGCGGTATTGCAAATACCCGTCAAGACGGGTAACAGCCACATAGCTACACCTCGCTGCGGCCCGCCGCCGCCATGCCCTCCTCTTCATCGACGCTGGCAAGCAGCACCAGGCCCAGCACGAAGAGCACCAGGACCACGGCAATCCCAGCCCGCTGACTGTTGAAGGCTTGCGTCAGTACCCCCAGCAGAAAGGGGCCGAGGAACGCGGTGAACTTGCCCGAGAACGCGAAGAAACCAAAGAACTCATTCTCCTTGTCCGGTGGGACAAAGCGTCCCATCAGCGAGCGGCTCGCCGACTGATTGGGTCCAGCGAAGATTCCGATCAGGATTCCCGCCACCCAGAACCAGGCGCGGTTCGGAGCCCACACCGCCACGACGGTGGCGACGATGAGGCCGACCACTGAGATCTGAAGGGTCCTCTTGCCGCCGATCAGATCGTCCAGGAAGCCGAGGAAGAAGGCCCCCAGCCCTGCCGTCAGGTTGAGAACGATGCCGAAGATCAGCATGTCCTGCATGTCGAAACCGAAGGTTCCGGCAGCATAGATCCCTCCGAAGGCGAACACCGTCACCAGACCATCGTTGTACAGCAAACGTGCCACCAGGAATCGGATGATCTGCTTGTACTCACGAATCTCCCTGAAGGTCGTTGCCAGTTGGCGCCACGTCTGCGCCAGAATCTGACCCGGTGCACTGACCTGTGAGCGATCCTCCTTGACCCAGAAGAACATCGGAAGGCTGAAGATGGCGAACCAGACGGCCACCAGGAGATTGGTGGCGCGGATGTTCTCCCCCGCCTGCTTGGAGAATCCGAACCAGGGCACCTCTGGCCCCACCAGCGTGAAGAGGGCGAGAACCAGGGCAACCAACCCTCCTATATAGCCGAGTGCCCAGCCGAAACCGGAGATCCTGCCGATCCGGTCGGGCGGTGCGATATCCGGCAGGAAAGCGTTGTAGAACACCATGCCCATCTCGAAGCTGACGTTGGCAATCACGAACCAGGTCAGGGCCCGGAGTGTCTGCCCGGGTAGGGCCCAGTAGAGGGCCACAGTACCCACGATGCAGACACCGGTGGCCAGGATCAGGAATGCCTTGCGATACCCACCTCGATCGGCCAGGGCGCCGAGGATCGGCGACAGCAGAGCCACCAGGACCGCCGTCAGGGTCACACCCCTGGACCACAGCGCTGTACCTTGAATCACGTCCGGCGCGATTGCCTGGGTGAAGTAGGCAGCGTAGATGAAGGTCACCACCAGGGTGGTGAAGGGCGAGTTGGCGAAATCGTAGAACGCCCAGGACCCGACTACCCGCCTGTCGGTACGGCTGATCGAAGTCAATCGGACCCCCCGGTTGTCTCGAATCCGTTCTCGTCTCGAGCCTCCAGGATCTCGATCCGGTCGATCGACTGCGGAACTATGCAAAGGAACTCGAAGGGGGCCTCCATCACCTCGTAGTAGTGCGGTACTCCAGCAGGGATATAGAGGACATGATCGGCCGCTACCTCGTGGACCTGATCGCCAATCCCTACCTTGGCCCTGCCACGCAGCACGTACTGCTCATGCTCCACCCGGTTGCTGTGAAGTGGCATTCCGCCCCCTTCCTGCATGATGAATCGACGCAGGTTGAAGTTCGGAACGCCGTCATCCGGGCCGAGTAGGACCTGCATCTGTGTCCCGGTTCCGGCCGCCACATTCTGGCGAGCCGCCGACTCCACCTTTTTGACCGATGGCCGACTGCTGCTGTCGGAAAGACCCTTACTGGAACCCTCCATCCTTGCCCTCCTTGAGCCCTCCATGGGAGTTGCGAGAGGAGTGGTCGCTCTCTCGGAAACCTATCCCGATTATAGAGGCCAGAACGCCCCCTCACAGTCCTGTGACAAATTCCACCCTACTAGCGAAGACATCCCTTAGAATATTGAAGAAGTCGAATCCCTCGATAACTCGCGAAGTAGACCATGCAATGCTGAAGGAACGGGCCCGAATCGTCGCAGGTAGCCTCCTTGCTGTCGATCTGGTCCTCGTCACCCTGGCCTTCTTGCTGGCCTTCTGGCTGCGAAGTCGGGTCTTCCCGGCCTGGGGTCTTTCACCGACCAACCTCTACCCTCTGGACCGGTACCTTCCACTGTTGCCCATAACCCTGGCAATCTGGTGGGTCCTACTGTACCGATCGAAGCTCTATGGTTCCCAGCGAACGGTCCCTCTACACCAGGAAGCTCGAGAGATCCTTCGCATATCGATCGCCACAGCCGTGCTGCTGGTGGTGATCATCTATGCCCTGCGTCTGGATGACCGACTGCTGGGTGGCGACAAGATCAGCCGGCTCTGGATTCTGCTGCTGTTCGTGTTGGCCACCTTCTTCCTGCTGTCCCGGATGGTGACGGTACGGCTGCTGGCGCGGTATGCGCGCGAGCACGGCTACAACTATCGCACCATCCTCATCGTCGGCACCGGTGTTGTTGCCGCCAGGATCGCCGAATCGGTCGAGCGCCACAGCTACTGGGGTATCAAGATTCTGGGGCTGGTGGCCGAAGACCGAGGCAGGGTCGAGCTCGAAGGCATCCCTTATCCGTTGATCGGGACCCTTGACGAGCTCCCAGAGCTGGTGGCGGAGAATGTCGTGGACGAGGTCATCTTCGCCCTCGATTACCCGCACCCGGCTCAGCTCGAGGGCTTGTTGCTGGCCCTCGAGGAGCAAGGGGTCCGATCGAGACTGGCCCTCAGCTTTCTGCCCCACACCAAGGCCTCCGTCGAAATCGGGGCACTCGATGACCTACCCGTCCTGACCTACGACTACACGCCAGCCAGTGAGCTGCAGCTGCTGGGAAAGCGGCTCATGGATGTCTCGATTTCAGCCCTCCTGCTGACGGTAGCGCTGCCCATCATGATTCTGATTGCCGGACTACTCAAGCTCGCCGGAGGTGGCCGGGTACTGTTCACGCAGACTCGGTGTGGTCTCAACGGTCGCCGTTTCACGCTGTACAAGTTCCGCACCATGGTCGAAGACGCCGAGAGCCAACGGCACACCATCGCCCATTTGAACGAGATGAGCGGGCCGGTATTCAAGGTCAAGAGAGACCCTCGGGTCACCCCCGTCGGCCGCTGGCTGCGTCAGTTCAGCCTCGACGAGCTACCTCAGTTGTGGAACGTCTTGAAAGGCGACATGAGCCTTGTAGGTCCCCGACCGCCGGTGCCCCAGGAAGTTTCCCAGTACCAGCGCTGGCAGCGCCGTCGATTGTCCATGCGGCCCGGCCTGACCTGTCTGTGGCAGGTCCAGGGTCGCAACGATCTCGACTTCGAGCGCTGGGTTGAACTGGACCTGGAATACATCGACAGCTGGTCGCCTCTTCTAGACATCAAGATTCTTCTCAAGACCATCCCTGTCGTCTTGAGTGGCAAAGGGGCTCATTGAGCTTCCGCTCTGAGCCCCCAGCGACGATTCCTCAAGAGCCCCCGTCCAAATAACCGAGTGCTTCCAGCTGCTCACGGGTCTGCTGGTCTAGCTCCGGCGGTTGACCTGCAGTCTGGCCCTCGGCG
>JAUWSP010000345.1 GCA_030610025.1 Acidobacteriota bacterium
CCTGCGCCTGCAATGAGGCGGTGGCCAGAAGCGTCAGAATGGCAGGTGCCAGCTTCATAGTCCTCTCGAGTAGACGTTGCATGTCTTCATCCGCGGTTCGAATCGTGCCGTCGATTCGTCCGAATCGCCACCGGGGAGGCGATCAGGACTAACCTACGCAAGACGCGTGCCTCTCAGAGGCGGCCCAGCAACCGTCAAATCTCTGCCAGCTGCCGGTTTCGAATGTGGGACACGATCTTCGCCCCGTGATCGCGCGAGTTCTCGATGAAGATCTTGTCGGTTCGGCGCCCAGCCTGAAGGGTTCCGGCCAGGTAGAGCCCAGGGACGTTGGACTCACAGGTCTCGAGGTCACACTCGGGGAGCAGAGACTCGTCATCCAAGACGACGCCGGATCGTCGCATCAGATCGACTTCCGGTGTATAGCCGATGAGGACATAGGCCGCGTTCGCCGGAAGTCGCCGCCTTCCCTCCGGACCCTCGATCTCGACCTCGTGGTCACCGAAGCCGACCACAGTCGAACAGAAGTGTGCTTCGATCGACCCTTCCTCGATGCGGTTCTCCGCATCGGGCCTGAGCCAGTACTTGATCGAGGGCTTCAGGGTCTCACCCCGGTGTACCAGCGTCACCATGGCCCCGTTGCGCCACAGATCGAGGGCGGTCTCGGCAGCCGAGTTACCTCCTCCCACAACGACGACCCGCATGCCGAAGTGAGCGTACGGTTCGAGGTAACGGTAGCTCACCCACGGCTGATCCTCTCCTTCGACACCCAGTCGCTGAGGATTGTGAAAGTACCCGGTTGCCAACGCGACCGCCTGGGTCCAACGAGTCCGCTCCTCGTCTTCGGTGCGGCTCTTGACACTGAAAAAAGCCTCCTCGCGACGGATCTCGATCACTTCCTCGTGCGCCGCCAGCGGTAGCTCGAATGTACGCGCAACCGACTGGTAGTAGGCGATAGCCTGTCGCCGATCCGGCTTGTCATCGGGGACGGCGAATGGAATTCCACCTACCTCCAATAGATCCCGGGTCGTGAAGAATCTCATGAAGGTCGGGAAGGCCAATAGATTGGCCACCAGAGGGCCACGATCGACGAGCAGAAAGTCCATTCCAGCTCTTCTCGCCTCGGCGCCGATGGCAATACCGGTCGGACCCGCTCCAACGACCAGAAGATCCAACACTCCCTGGTCGGCCTGTGACTCAACCACGCTGCTTCTCCCCATCCGGACTCGCACCATCGGTCGAAGCACGCAGCTTCATCCAAAGCAGGCCCATGATCACCAGGACCACGAGACTGAAGACCTGCGCCAGAGTCAGGCCACCCACGAATCGGTCGTCCTTCGCCCGGAGAAACTCCACGAAGAAGCGCTCCAGGGCCAACAGCGAGACCACCACGACAGCAGTCATTCCACGTCGGGCTCCTCGCCGCAGCATCCAGACTCCGATCAGCCAGATTGCTCCTGCGGTCAGCGTCTCGTAGACCTGGGTCGGATGCACCGCAATCAGCTCGCTATCGGGGATTTCGAGCGGTACTTCCGCCCCATACTCGTGCCGCATCAGACCGGCAGTCGTCGGCGCCGGAACCCCAAACGGGATCTTCACGCCCCAGGGCAGACTTGTCGGCATCCCGAAATCATCGCCCACCAGAAAACAGCCGATCCGACCAACCGAGTATCCCAGTGCCAGAGCTGGTGCCGCTGCATCGGCCAGCGACCAGGCGTTCAATCGACGACGGCGAGCAACCCACAGCACGGCCAGGGTTCCCAGAATGAAGCCTCCGTACCATACGAGGCCGGCGCGATCGAAGATCAGGCGCCAATCTCGATAGAGGGCCGCGTAGTAGAGCTTGGCTCCCAGAATCCCCCCCAGCGCCCCGGCAAGCAAGATCGCGCTGGCGTCGTCGGCGTCTCCTGCCTGCAGGTACTTGAGGCCCCACCGAAGTTGCGACAAGGCCGCGATGAATGCTGCAGCCAACAGGACCCCGAAGGGGCTGATGGAAATGGGTCCGATGTGAAACAGCTCTTGGATCATCGAATCAGGTGACCTCGAGGAGCAAGAAGGTGATGCATGGACTTCCGACGGCTGGTGCTGTTGTCAGGGACCAATCTGCCTTCCGAAAGGCCCTTTATCGTAACATTCCCTGCATGTCCTCCAGGCAGCGCAACTATCTCGACCATCTGGCTCATGGCCAGCGGCAAAAACTCATCCTGCGCCTGATTCGCTCGCCTTCGAAAAGGCAGCTCAGACGCGTCCTCGCCCGAGTCCACCCGGCCGACATCGCGCCGTTGTTCCCACTCTTGAAGCCGGATGAGCAGGATAGTCTCCTGGAAGTACTCTTCGAGCTTCGTCTGGCCGCACCAACACTCAGCGAGATGGATCCGCAGACCTTGCGCCAGGTCCTTGACGAGTTCCCGGATGACCGGTTGGCTGTGATCGTACGGCGGTTGCCGGCCGACGACGCCGTGGATCTCTTGGACCAAATGGACGCCGAGCGCAGTGCGGCACTGCTCGGTTCCCTCGACCCGGCCTTGGCCACCCGCCTGAACAACCTCATGCTCTACGGCCCCACCACCGCGGGCGGAATGATGGATCCGGACGTGGTCTTCTTCCGCGGGGATCAGAGCCTGGCTGACACTCTGGAGATCCTTCGCGGCCTGGCCCAGACACGACGACTGTTCTATCTCTATGTCGCCGACGAACGGGGTCACTTGATCGGCCTCGTGAAGCTCTGGCAGTTACTCACCGCCACGGCAGACAGCCGCCTCAGCGACATCATGATTCGCGATCTCGTCTCGGTGCAGGTGGATGCTCTACAGGAGGATGTAGCACGCATCTTCGTCCGCTACGACCTCCCGATCATGCCAGTCCTCGACCTGGATGGACGGCTGGTTGGTGTAATCACGGTCGATGACATCTTCGACGTCCTGGAAGAGGAGGCTTCAGCGGACCTGTACCGCCTTGGAGGACTGTCGGTGCAAGAGACCCTGGGCATGCCTCTGACCCGAGTCCTGCGTTTCCGTCTGCCCTGGCTTCTCTTCGGCCTGGCCGCTGCGCTCGTAGCCGCTGCCGTCATCGGACAGTTCCAGGAAGTCCTGGCCAAGTACGTGATCCTGGCGGCCTTCATGCACCCTGTCGCGGCGACGAGCGCACTGGCCGGGCAGCAGACGCTGACCGTTCTATTGGGAAGCCTGGCTACCGGAGAGATGGATCTGCGTCGTACCTGGAGAGTGATCGGCCGTCAAGCCGCCGTTGGTCTGGTCAACGGAATCGTCGCCGGATCGATTCTGGCAGTGGCGGCACTTTTCTGGGAGCGCAGTTGGAGGCTCAGTGCCGTCCTATTCGTGGCCAGCACCCTCAGCCTGCTGATCTCCTCCACGGTTGGCGCACTCGTACCGCTGATCCTTCGGAGGCTCAATCTGGATCCTGCGTTGGGCAGCTCGGTTCTGGTCGTGGCAATCGCCGACATCAGCGGCTTCGTGTGTTTCCTCGGCCTGGCCTCGGTGTTGATCTCCCGCCTCGTTTGACGGTGCCGACGGCGCTCGACAGGCAGTCTACTCACCACGACGGTGGTCGTTGAGGCTCCAGTCATAGTCCATGTATCGGATCGAAGGCTCTTGCTCCTCGATCTCTTGGGCCAGACTTACCGGAAGGTGGGGCTGAATCCAGGCCAGCACCTTGCCACGGGCAAAGAAGGCCACTACCGTACTGCCACCAGTAAAATCCCCTGCGTACCACTTGAATATCGAGGACAGCCGAAGGTCGTCCTCGCCAGGGCGCCAACTCAGACCCTTCGAGGTGTCGGCGAGGAATCGACGAGTGCTGTCTTCCAACTGGGCCTCCAGGTCCTCGCCGGAATAGGGCTCGGGCCGCAGGTCCGGGCAGCTGGTGGAGGCACAGACAACCGCGAAGTGCACTCTTGCGTCCCCCAACGCCCGAGCCCGGCTCTCGATCTCATCGAGCGTCAGCTGCCGCCCGGCAACGAGATATCGGAGCTCGTCGAAGAACCCTTCGACGCTCTTGACGGAATCGAGCCCGGGATAACGCTCCAGGACGAAGTGAACAACGACCGCGTTATAGGCGTTGACCCAGAAGGCGATCTGATCCGGCACACCCAGGGCATCCGGATCGGCGCTCTCGAGACTCGCCAGGAAGATGTCCAGGTCCTGCC
>JAUWSP010000197.1 GCA_030610025.1 Acidobacteriota bacterium
CGTCGATTGGAATGGGCTGGTGGACAAGGCGGACTGGCATGAGACCGCAGCCCTCCTGTTGCATCATCTGGAGGCGGCGGGCCAGGTCGAAGCAGTTCCCGAGCGGGCCCTGTCGAAACTGAATGCGATCAAGCTGGAGCAGCGGGTGCGGTTCTTCTTCTTTCTGCAACCCGAGCTGCTGCGGGTGCTCGAAGAGATGGGGTCGGCGGGGGTGGAGATCATCCCCTTGAAGGGTGCCTTTCTGATGAACAGGGTCTATCCGGAGGTGAGCCTGCGGCCGGTGGGCGACCTGGATCTCCTGGCGCGAGTCGAAGATTTGCCTCGGGCGATGAGAACCCTGGCCGAGTTGGGGTATCGATCCAAGTCGGGCGGCGATCTATTGCCGAGCGGAGCCAACGCAGATCACCATCACTGTCCCAGGGTGCTGAGTCCAGATGGCGCGGTCGAGCTCGAGCTGCACCGCCATGTCGTTCGGCGACGGACCCCTCTCTACTTTCCTGTCGAGCGATTCTGGGAGCGCAGCGCCAGCGGTGAGATCGATGGCCGTCCTGCGAGGGTGCTTGCCGGACGGGATCTGGTGACCCATCTCTGCCTCGCCTTCTTCCTGGACCGTCGAAGGAGGACTCGCGGCTACGGTTCCTTGCGTCAGCTGACGGATCTCTCGGAGTCGATTCGGCGCTTCGAGCAGGACATCGACTGGGAAGCGATGATTCGAGAGTACAGAGGTGGAGCTCTGCAGGCACCGCTCTACGTGGCCCTGCGAAGCGCCCAGGAGCTTCTGGAGGCGCCAGTACCGGCCGAGTTTCTCCAGGACTTCAAGGTGCGTGATTTCGACGACGCGGCCTTCAGTGACTTCCTGCGCTTCAAGGTCCTCAATGACGGCTTCTGGTTTTTTCACGAGCTGGTGGACCCACAAGACAATCACTGGTGGAATATCAGCAAGGCTGCTATTCACCGGATCCTTCCGACGTCTTCCTATCTGGAGTACAAGTATCGGTTGAAAGACAACTCGGCGGCGGGGCACCTGCTCTGGGAGCACCTCCGCGATGCCTCGCGGACAGCGCTGGGAGCCTTCAAGAGTCCCGGCTCGGTACCCCGGGAGCTTGGTGTCGACTTCTGGATGAACCAGTTACAGCTGTGATTCCGCCGTCGCCGTCTAGTGGCCGGAGCGCATGGTCTCGAGGACCAGTTCGCAGGTCGCAGGCAGATTGCTCGAAACCAGTTCGTAGCACGGGATCTTCGCAGCGATATCCACCGCCGTATCCAGACCGCTTCCAGGGTGGGCCAGAGGGTTCAGGGCGTTGGAGTAGATTCTGGCGGCGGCGGTGGCTGTTCCGGCCCTTCGGACCCGTGGCTGCCCGGCGGTGGAATCGAATCGAGGGAAAAACATACCGGCCAGCGGGATGGGCTCATCGATCGGAGGTTGGGCGAGACAATCGACCGGGAGATGCAGAGTGGGATGGCTGCTGACAAACTCGGCCGGCGCCGCGTAGGGAGGCGAGGGATTCTGTTTGAGGCAGATCGCTCTGCTGTAGGGGGCCACGGTCAAGGCTGCCGGGTCGATCGGGCCGAGCTCATCGCTCGAGTACCGCAGTCCGTGCTGAAGCAGTGCCCAGGCGAGCGTGGACTTCCCATGGCCTCGAGGTGCCGGGAGAAGGTAGGCCCGCTCGTCGAGTGCGACGACCGCGGCGTGCTGGAAGAAGAGGTCGGGTCTCAAGATCTGGAGCTGGACGACCAGGTCGTCATCGAAATAGGGCAGCAACTCCTCGGCCTGGTGGACGGGGATCTGCGTGGCCTGCCGCCGAATGACAAGCTCCGATCCGGTCGCCTCCTCGATGGAGTAGACCAGGTCCGGAGCCTCTTCGGGGACCTGTAGGTGCCCGTAGCTAGCCGCAAGCAACGAGCGGGCGAGCTCGCTACTACTGCGAATTTCGATGATTCGATCCAGAATCCGAATACCCATGGATCGCGTAGTCTCGCTCAAGATCCTTCGCCTCGATACCGAAGAGTGGAATGTGTGCTCTCAGGGTAGAGGAAGGCACCAGTAACAAGAAAAACCGGCACGCGGAGCGCACCGGTCTATTCTCAAATCTGCCTTCGCAGACAACGCTAGCCCATGCCAAACAAGGGCCGTAGAGCAGCCCACGAGGCGGGATCGACGACTAGCGACTGGGCGACGGCCTGTCCGTCACGTTCGGGCCCGAAGCCGCAGTGGCTTTGGAGGGCTTGGCCGCAAGCGTGAGTATGACGGGCGTAGCGTAGGCAGCTGCCTTCAGTACCTCTCTTCGTGTTCTCTTCTTTTCTGCCATAATCGCTCTCCTTTCTTCCTTGACCAGTACATCTTCGTACTGCTGCTACCTTTCCAGAAGGTAGCGGATTCTACATTATGAGGATACCAGAAGTCCAATCTCCTCAAGCTTGATCAAAGTATCGGTTACATCCTGCGCGGCTGTTTCGGCATCGACCTCGAAGGCTGCTGCCAGCTTCTCCGCGATCTGTTGCCGATCGTGGTCGCCGTCGCACAGCTGCCAAATGAAACTCGCCGTCTGGTTCAGCTGGTGGATCTGCTCGGACTCCTTGTCCATGACCACCATCTCGCCTTCGACAACTCGCTCTTCGAACTCTGTACGTCGGCTGGGTCGCTGCATCACTCTTGGCTCCAACTCCACAGTGGAGTCTTCGTCTAAAGACGAGTGTAGGAAGTGAAGGAGACCAGGTCAACCTTATCGAAGGCTCTCTATGAATCTCCATTTGGCCGCTTCTATGAAATACGTGCACTTCGTCAACAAGTGTCGTAGGAGAGCCAGCCAATAAGGGCGCCGCCAGCGGCGACGACACGCTCGTGTTGGTAGCACTCGCCGGCAGGAGGATGCTGGCCCGACGGCGTAAAGAGCGGGCTCCAGCCGTCATGGGCACGTGGAGCCTCTCCCGTGAGGGCTGTAAAGAGCTCCACCACCGATCCTCGGGCGCTCGTCAGGCACTCGAAGTTGGCGGCCTGGGCATTGGATGTGCGGACGCCGACGCTCCCGTTGCCCACCGACCAGGCCTTGGCGACCCTTGGCGAGGAGCCCGGGGTCTTCGCGATGCACGCTTCGATGGCGGGTAGGAGCTCGAGAAGGTGTCTCGACCAGTCACCAGGTGGTTTGTTCTCCAGGACAGCGATGGGCAGCTCGGCGAGATTCTCGTCGGGGTTGTCGGTTATCGGCTCGTCGAGACTCGCGCTACTCGTCTCCGACTGGGTCTCGGTTCTTGGTTCCGAGCTTGTGTCGCAGCAGCCCAGGAGAACACTTCCGTCGGGGAGTGAGATGATGATGCTGAAGGGATAGTCGCGATCGGCCATGGTGTCCGAGCAGGACCGCTGATTCACGAAAGCCACCAGATCTCCGTCACCGAAGCTGCCTCGCCAGGAAAAGAGGTCCGCGTAGTCCAGGTGTTGGAAGGTCCCTTCCAGAGTGCGGCCTTCAGGCTCATCCGGTGTGGCCCATCCGGCGTGGTCGTTGTCGATGGCCAGGCCCCAGAAAGGCTCGTTGCCATTGCACTTGTACTCCGAGGGCATCGAGCCTCGAGCTGCTACGGCCATGAGGAGCGCGGTAGACAACATCGAGGCGATCTTCATTCTTGGTGACCTCAAGTGTCGGTTCCTTTCGTCGAAGCGTTCTACCCAGATCGTACCGCGTCGACAGGGTCGAGGAAACTCGAGCAGGAGTGGTATGTTAGAAAACGGTACTGAAACGGATCGAGGGGTCGCGAAATCAGATCGCCTCTACCGGAAATGGAAATCATTTCGGCGGGCCATGGAGTAGGGTCCACCGGCATCCGAGAAAGGAAAATGCAAATGTCCGTAGCGAAAGTCACCGAGATCTCAGCCACATCCAAGACCAGCTTCGACAATGCTATCGCCAAGGGAATCGAACGGGCGAACAAGACCCTCGACGAGGTCAAAGGGGCCTGGGTCAATGAAATGAAGGTCGATGTGGAAGGCGGCAAGATCGTCAACTATCGCGTCAACATGAAGGTCACCTTTATCCTGAAGGGCTGAGCTTGCGCTGCGGGAGAACCCGAGTCGGGTCGAGTACCTTGGATTCGGGCGAGAGAGGAGAGTCGAGAGATGGGTCTGTTCGATTTCATCAAGGAAGCCGGAAGCAAGATCTTTGGCACGGACGAGGACGCAGAGCCTCGGCCTCAGACCACGGCGTACAGCCCGGAGGAGATCCAGAAGATCAATGACCGGCGAAGGGCCATGGCACTGGCCAGGACTATCGAGACCCTGGATTTCGAGATCGAGGATCTCGGCATTCGGGTCGATGACGATCTGGCCACCGTCTCCGGAAAGGTGTTGGATCAGGCGACCAAGGAGAGAATCGTCCTCGCCCTGGGCAACACCGCAGGGATTGCCAGGGTCGACGATCGGATCGAGGTGGAAACAGCCGAGCCCGAAGCTCAGTTCCACACAGTGGAGGCCGGTGACACGCTTTCGGCGATCGCTCAGAAGTACTACGGAAATTCCATGAAGTACCCGGTGATCTTCGAGGCCAACAAGCCTATGTTGTCGGACCCCGACAAGATCTACCCGGGCCAGGTGTTGCGTATCCCGCTGCTGGAGTAGTGGCGGTCAGGGCTCGACGACCGTGAAAGTGGTCTGGTGTCGGGCCATCTGGATCGGTGTCGTCTCCTCCTCCGGTACCTCGAGATAGCTGGCGACCGAGGACACGAGTCTCGAATACCAGACCGTGGCGGTCACCGTCACCGGTCCCGCTCTCAGAGCTTCTGGTAGCGCCCAACTGTAGGTTTCGTTGCGGGCCTCGAGCGGGGCTAGCCTATAGTCCGTGCCGAAATCGGCCGTGTTCCATTGAGCGATCGTCATGCGACCCTGGGGGTCGAGGTAGGGCAAGCGAAAGATGCGTGAACCGGCCGGCACATCGCCATCACGGAGCAACCCGTCGAAGCCGTCGATGCCACGGATCTCTCCGATGTCCTGATAGGCCAGGGCGTCCGCCGAGGCGATGGTCATCTCCTCGCCTTCGAACCCCTTGTGGTCCACCGGCAGCGAGTACCGATTTCCCGTTGCGTCCTCGGCCTCCACCTCGATCCAGACGACTCTCTCTTCGGCTGATCCAGTTGGGATCATGTGACCCGCCTTGGCATTGACGACGGTGGCCTGGAGCGTGACAGATCCGCCTGTCGGGACTTGCCGACTCGACGGGTGAATTCTCACCTCCACCGACCCAGCGAGCTTTCCGTCGTCATGAGCGCCGTGGAAGAGATGCTGCCGGACATCCGGGTGGTCGATGCCGCCACCGTCTGGAGCGCTGTTGCCGGCCGCCGGTGGCATGTGACAGTCCTGGCAAACGATGCCACCTTTGGCCTGCGGACTCTCCTTCCATTCGAGGTGGGTCGCCTTGACCCAGAGTCCCCACGGGTCCTTCTCGTTGTGGCAGGTGCCGCAGAACTCGGCGGTCATGAGGAACGGATTCGCCTGAATCTCGTGATACATGCTCTCGGTGCCAGTGCGTACCCCCTGCTGCACGTCCCCGGGTTCGACCTGGAAGTTGAAATTGAACGGCACGTCTCCCTCGAAGCCGACGATGGAGTGGCACAGATCGCAGGAAACTCCTTCGTTGGCACGGGTTTCGTCGGCCGGCGGTCTTGGTGGGATGTCGCCAGCCAGGAATGCCAGCGGCGCGTGGCAACCATTGCAGCCGGCCTTGATGCCGGCAACCTTCTCCTCGATAAGAGAGTGGGGTAGGGCAAGCTCGAAGTACTCGATCTCGTCCCAGGCATGGGTGTAGGACTGGGACATCATGGACTGCTTGTGCTGTTGGTAGAGGTGGTCATGGCACTCGGCACAGTCTTCGTCTTTGTCGAAGCTGCTGTACGGATGAGTGCCCAGAG
>JAUWSP010000578.1 GCA_030610025.1 Acidobacteriota bacterium
GAGATCCGCATCGCCCTTATCCAACTCCTAGAGCATGGTGGGAATGGCCTCGCGAGTGACCTGGAAGAAAGCGGCACTGGAGAAAACGACATCTCCCGCTGCCCTGTCGAAGCCCGCCGCGAGCGCCGTGGCCTCATGGAATGGAGCTGGAAGCGCCAGGATGGTGATCTCGACCTCGGTTCGTCGGCGAATGTCCTGCAGATCGGTGGCGAAGGCGCGGTGTTGGGGGCCGAGGACGAAAACGAACTCGTAGGTCTTGCCGAGCTCTTGGAGAACGGCTCCGTATTCCGTGACCAGCGCCTCCAGGTCTCCCACCTTGGCCACGAGGGGGACGATCATGGAGACGTCGAAATGCCGGGTCATCTCTTAAAGCTCCTCCACGTGGGTGTCGTTTCGAGCCGGCAGCAGGGCGGACTCCGGTTCATCGCCGAGAAACACGATCAGCTCGCTCACGATGGCCATGAGAATCGAGTGGAGGAAGGCGAACGTCAACAGCACCGTGGCACCCGGCAGGACGACTGGCAGACCTTCAGAGGTAGTGGAGATGCTCCCTGGATTCAAGTACTGATAGATGGAGCCTCCCAAGGCCAGGAGCCCAGCCCCCAGAATGGGCAGGCTGAGCAGGCCGAACCACTGCCCGGGTCGGTTGAAGAAGCGGGTGATCATGATCAGGGTGAAGATGTCCAGGAGCACCTTCCAGGTACGGGACAGGCCATACTTGCTGGTGCCAAATCGACGGGGGCGGTGGTTGACCTCCACTTCGACCAACTCGGCGCCCCGGTGAGCCAGGAGGATGGGAATGAAGCGGTGCATGTCGGAGTACAGGTGGATCCGATCGAGGGCGGATTTGCGGTAGGCCTTGAGGGCGCAGCCATTGTCGTGAATCTGAACTCCGGTCAGGCGACTCAAGAGCCAATTGGCACACCAGGATGGAACCTTGCGAGTCAGGAGGCGGTCCTTGCGGTCGCGTCGCCAGCCCGAGACGACATCGAAGCCCTCGTCGAGCTTGTGAACGAGTCGCTCGATATCCCGGGGGTCGTTCTGGAGGTCCCCGTCCATGGTTACGACGATTGCGCCGCGAGCCAGTGAAAAGGCCGCCTGAAGGGCCGCCGTCTGTCCGAAGTTCCGGCTCAGGCGCACGGCGTGGATTCGATCGTCCTCTGTGGAAGCCTCTCGAACCAACTCGAAAGTGCGGTCGTGGCTACCATCATCGACAAAGACGATCTCCCAGGTCTCTGAGAGTTCTTCCAGGGCCTCCCTCAACTCCGAGACGAGTTGCACCACACTCTCCTCTTCGTTGAACAGGGGAACAACGATCGAGAGGGCTGGTTGGGCTTCAAAGGCGGTCATGGCTGGAAGGAGAGCTCTTTCTGGTGGGAGTCGTAGTCTCCGTAGCCTTCATAGCATACACAGTCATGGGCTGCCGCTCGGAATGAAATGCCTCACAGTCGGGCTTGCAGCTGATGTTGAATTGCTTGGCTCAGAAGGCTGGAGGCAGAGCTGTCTTTGACAGCAGGTCCGAGATCTTGGAGCTCAGGATTTCATCGAGCTTTGGGTCTAGAGACCAGTCGGTGCGGCGAAGCAGGACATCTTCTGAAGTGACGACCGACTCGAAGTCTACGAACTCCTCGAGCCTCTTCCGAGAGAGCTCATCGGTGCCGCCTGGGCTCGCAGTGATCTCCTCGATGGAGGGCCACTGGGTGGGAGCAGGTCGTGGCTTCGAGACCGGGTCGGGCAGGCCGGATCCACGGTACTTCTGAATCTTCATGAGGGTCTGCTCTGCGACGAGTCGAGCGGTCGTGAACTTGACGCCTGAAACACTGAAGAGACCCTCGGGGCCACCATGGTCACCGTGATGGAGGATCACTGGGCGAGTCGTGATCTCGTCAGAGCCCGCGCTCGCGGCGGGAAGCAGGCCCCAATGCACTCGCTGGACGTCAGCCGGGGTCAGCTCGAATCTCGGAATGGAATCGTTGAGGTCATCGAGGAAGGTCGCCATCATCGGGTCGCTGACCCGGGCATCCTCGCGGGCTCCGGTCCAGGGAAGGTGAAACGTTCCCGCCATGATTCTGCCCTTCCAGGGAACCAGGAAGTAGGTCCGCCCGGCTCGCGATCTGGGAGAGACGGCAAGGCCAGCGTCCGCCAGCGGCCGGCGATCGAGGACGACATTGAAAGCGACCGAGTAGTGAAACAGCTCTGGGATGTCGCGGTCGAAGGTGCTCGAGACCTCACGGCACCAGGGTCCTGCGGCATTGACCACCAGTGGGGCTCGAAACGTCAGCTCCGTGTCGGAAGTCCGATCGAAGACCGTAACCGTCGCAACCCCGTCATTCGATCGCTCGTAGCCGACGGCTCGAACGTAGTTGAGAGCTGTAGCTCCACAGGCGCAGGCCCAATGCAGCATCTCGATGAGAAGCCGCTGCGAGTCGGGCGCGGAGGCGTCGTACCAGAGCGCGGATCCCTCGAGGCCGTCCTGAGCAGCCTCGGGGAACCGCTCGAGCGTCTCAGCCACAGAGAGCACGCCACCTGGCGGCAAGTGACTTTCGGGTGGCACCCCTCGGTTGCGCCTCGAGGACAGCAGCGAGTTGGTGGCCAAAGCCAGACGAAAGACTCCGGGGCGTTTCAGGCCCTTGCCGTAC
>JAUWSP010000494.1 GCA_030610025.1 Acidobacteriota bacterium
ATCGATCAAGTCTCCGATGAAGACCAGGTGGGTGGATCCACCGCTCCACGCCAGAGCCTCATCGACCACTCCGGTTCCCTTCAACAGGGTGATCAGCTTGTCGTAGGAGCCGTGAACGTCACCGATGGCAACGATTCGGGACACCTCGGTCCATTCGTACTGGGCGGAAGTATCAGCAGCCTGCAAAGCTATTCCCGTCAACAGCCCGAGAGCACAGCACAGCAGGCAACTCCGCACCAAGTCGAGAACAGGACTCACCCGTGGGCGGTCCGTTGGCGAGTGCATAGAATCTCCTTAGCGTCTGAACATGATTCTACTCACCTTGCTTATCGACCGACAAACGGAACCAGGCTGGAGCCCCAGCTGTTTGGGCGGAGTGCTCCTGACAGGTAACATAGCGCCGTGAAATCCCGACTGACGACGGTTCTGATTCTGATGGTTCTGTTGCTGGGCCAGGCAGCAAGCCTGTCGGCGGAGCTCCCTCTCGACGCAGTCAAGAACGACAAGATCCGCAAGGCTCTTCGTGAAGTCTCCTTGCAGTTGCTTTTCGGAAATCCGGTAATCACCCGCTCCAACGCCAGAGATATTGCCTGGGGCCTTTTCAATCGGGGCTTGAGCCAGGAGCGAACAGCCCTGGGCTATGCCCTGGCCATGCAGGCGGTCGCCGAGGCTTCGATGAAACTCGACCGGGAGGCACTCTGGCACTGGGACATGGCCCAGGTGATGGTGCCGAACCTGCGCGCCGAGCTGGTCCAGAGCTATAGCGGTCTGGTGGGAATGTTCGACGCCAGCCCCTTTCGGGATCAGCTCTCGGCCATTCAGTACCTATCGGCCGAAGGTGAGTGGCTGCCTTCGGAGGGTGGCGCGATTCGAGCGGCAAGTGTCAGCCAGAAAGCTGCGATCCCCTCACCGAGTCGTAAGAGCAACGCTCTCGTCGGACAACGCGTGAAGGTGTCCTATCTGGTCGACACTCAGGGCAGAACCTATTGTCCGGTGGTCGAAGAGGGTAGCGAGAACACCCTGGCGATCTTTACCGTTCTCGAGTCCATTCTCGTGTGGCGGCTCCAACCGGCGACGATCGACGACGATGCGCGTTGGTCGCGAACGGGCGGTGTCTTCTCGTTCCAGAAAGAGCGGTAGTTTGAGCCGAGACTCCATCTATGAAAAGCAGGGCCTTCATCTCCTGCTGCTTCTGGCGCTACTGGCCCTGGTTGGCTGGATCAGCCGCAGCGAGGGATTGCTCGGCGGCAGCTGTCTGGGTGTCTCTACGGCCACCTGGTTCTGGCTCTCGATCCTGTTCCCCGTCTTGCACCAGGTCTGGGTCTGGACCTGTTGGCGGATGGAGCTCCATCACCAGTGGCTGAGCCGGAGTCTTGGCACCTCGGGATTCAAGCTCTACAGTGTCGGCTTTGCCCTGCTCTCCTTTGCTCGTTTGTACACCCTGACCGCCACGGCTGTGGCCAATCAGCACAGCCTTGATGTCGATCAGGGTCTGCTGAATGTCCTGGCCCTGCTGCTCGCGATCCCGACTTTCTACACGTTCTACTCCGTGGGGCGCTATTTCTCCTATAAACGCGCCCTCGGTATCGACCACTTCGATCCCTCCTACCGAACCAAGCCCTTCGTGCGCCAAGGCATCTTCAGGTTCACCAGAAACGGGATGTACACCTTTGGCTTGATGATCGTGTGGCTTCCCGGCCTGATCTGGGCCTCGAAGGCCGCGCTGGTGTCGGCCGCCTTTTCACACCTCTATATCTGGGTGCACTACTTCTGCACCGAGTTGCCGGACATGCGGAGAATCTACGGGGCAGCCAGGGCCGATGGAGAGACGGGCCCAGTCGGAGCCGCTGAACAGGGAGACCCGAGATGAGCCAATCCGAGCCGTCTGCAGGAAAATCGAATCACGGGTTCTACCAACGCTTCCTCCACTCCGAGGTGGCAGGCAGCGTGGTTCTGCTGGCTTGCACCATCCTGGCGCTGGTCTGGGCGAACTCGCCGGCCGCCGACAGCTATCAGGAGCTGACCCACACGTATATCGGTGTCTCCTGGGGCGACCACGTTTTCAAGCTATCGCTGCAACATTGGATCAACGATCTTCTGATGGCGGTCTTCTTCTTCGTCGTCGGCCTCGAGATCAAGCGGGAGATGGTCCTGGGAGAGTTGTCTTCCTTCAAGCAAGCGATTCTGCCCGTGACGGCGGCGATCGGCGGCATGGTCGTCCCGGCGGCGATTTATCTCCTGTTCAACGCTAGCGGCGAAGGTCAGCCTGGCTGGGGTATCCCCATGGCGACCGATATCGCCTTTGCCCTCGGGATTCTGGCGGTCTTCGGCAAGCGGGTACCCCTGGGGTTGAAGGTCTTCCTGACTGCCCTGGCGATTGCCGACGACATGGGCGCCGTTCTGGTGATCGCCCTGTTCTACACCGAGAAGGTCAACCTGGGCGCCCTGATCGTGGCTGCAGTCTTCCTCTTTCTCCTTTTTGCCGCCTCGAAAGCCAATGTCCGTCGAATCGGTGTCTACGTCTTCCTCATACTGGGAGTCTGGCTCGCGGTCTTCGCCTCGGGTGTGCACGCCACGGTCGCAGGCATCCTGGTCGCCATGGTGGTGCCGGTTCGGGCCCGACTGGATCCTCGCCAGTTCGTGGAGATGCTCAAGGCGAGTTGGAACAAGCTCGAGAGCTCCACGCTGACGCAGGAGAGCATGGTTTCGAACAACGAACAGTACGAGGCCCTGCGCACAATCGATCTTGCGGCTACAGACATGCTGCCGCCGGGGTTGGTCCTGGAGCGCTACCTCCACCTGGGCCAAGCGTTCCTGATCCTGCCGCTGTTCGCCTTCTTCAATGCCGGGGTCAGGATCAGTGGAGACGTCTTCGAGACCCTGGCCAACCCCATCAGCCTTGGCATCGTTCTGGGATTGGTGCTCGGCAAGCAGATCGGAGTCTTCCTGTTCAGCTGGCTGGTGATCAAGACAGGTCGGGCGGCCCTGCCGGCGGGGGTGACCTGGCCGCAGATCTGGGGTGCCAGCTGCCTGGCAGGGGTTGGGTTCACCATGTCGCTGTTCATCAGTGAGCTGGCCTTCAAGGACCCTGACCTCGTCAGCGAGGCCAAGATCGGGATCCTGGCAGCATCGCTTATCGCCGGATTTCTGGGCTACGTGGTGCTGTCCAAGGCCTTGCCG
>JAUWSP010000093.1 GCA_030610025.1 Acidobacteriota bacterium
GTCACTCGAGCTCGGTAGGTCGCGCTTGCGGAGCGGGAAGTAGGCGTTGATGCTGATGAGATCCAGCTTGTCCCAGAAACCCACCGATTCGAACTGGTCGAAGTTGGCGGCGTAGGTCAGTGGGCCGGTGTAGACCCCGCGAACCTGATCGATGAGGTCTGTCCATCGATCTGCCAACAATTGCCGACGAGCATTGACACTCGCCACGGGGTCGGCGGCGTCGAGGAACGAAACTTCCTCGGCCCACAAGGCGTGAGCCGTCGCGCGGTCGGCAAGGAAGGGCTCGAGCCCTTCGTATCCCTCGTTGCCTCGCACCCAGATTTGCTTGCCCTCGATCGAATCCCGGTGCTCGAGAACCCTGGCGTTCTCTCGGTCTACCTTCTGTTCGTTGGACCAGTACTCTTCCAGGGCAGGGAGCTCGGCCACCGGCACCGTATTGGTCATGGAGTTGAGCTCGCTACCGATCGCCAGGACATCGATGCCCTCTTCTTCGGCGATTCGGGCCCATTTCAGAACGTAGCGACTGTAGCGATCGAACCACTCGTTCAAGGCCTCATCGGAGGCCGGCATGATCATGCCGTGCCAGAAGAACTTGTTGCGCTCGAAGGCATGATCGAGGGCGACGCGCAGCACCAGCACGACGTCGAGGCCCCCTTTTCTGGCGGCACGGGCTTCCTGGACGACCCAGGGCTCCTCGTCTTCCCACCAGAGGTTCGTGGAGTCCCAGTCTCCTTGCTTGGCGTAGACCGTAACCGAGACCGTATTCATCCCGCTCTCCGCCAGCGCCCGGATCCACGCAGTGTGATCGGGCTCGTTGACCTGAATGCCTCCCAGGTCGAAGACGGGTCCGGCCGAGCTCAGGGCGAGAAAGAGGCCGATGCCGACGAGCAGAAGCGCCAGAATGGTCAGGAGGCTACGCACAGTCTGATCTCGGTGATTTCGTTTCCAGCCTCATGGGTGTTGAAGGGTACGGCGCCGAAGATCCCATATGTTCGAGGCGGGATCAAGCTTCAGGGGGCATTACCCAGACTGCAAACTGTTATCGTCATTGCCATCGCCGGAGAATCGCCCGACCCTCAGATTCGCATCCTCCAACGAACCCTCGATTCCAGCCTTGTCTCTGTACAGCGTTCGCCGACTGATCGGGCCCTTGCTTGCCGGGGCCGTTGCCCTGACCGCTGTGGCCTGGATCATGAAGGGCCGGCTGGTGACTTCCGCCGAAATCGAAGCGACCCTACTGCAGGGGCCCGTGCAGGGAGCCACGGCACGAGATCCCTTCGAGTTCGAGTACAAGGGGCAGCAATGCAGGGTCGAGCCGGTCGCCACCTATGAGCTGTGGGGCCTCGTTGTCAGCCACAACAACATCGAGAGCCTTGCCGATATGTACCACGACAGCACCTCGGTCGATACCAAGGACCTGTGCGTCATCTGGGGTGGGAACCTCGAAGGGGACGACTTCCGAGAGGTCGAGTACACGAGTGGGTCGTGGACCTGCTATTTCCAATATCCGATGGGTGTGAAGTTTGCCCACCATGAGCTCGGAAACAACCATCTCATCACCGATAGCCCGGAGATACGAGACCAGATCGCCCGGGTCAGGGTTGGCGACCAGATCCGCATGAAGGGGTTGCTGGTCGACTATCAGATGGACGACTGGAAAGCCTTCTGGCGGCGATCCAGCAGGGTGCGAACCGACACCCTCTGTGAAGTGGTCTTCGTGGAGGAATTGGAGATCCTGCAGAGGGGAACCCCTGGGTGGTACTCCGCCTTTCGAATTGGGAAGGGTCTGATCGTGGCCCTTCCGATCCTCTACCTGATCGTTTTCTGGCTGGAAGCGGGAAGCTCGAACAGCCGGCTCGGGCAGCTCTAGCCTCCAAACCCCTACGCCCCTGGTTTGGCTACCACATCAGAACAAATAGGAGGGTGAAGAGTGTGCTGATTCCGAGCTGTCTGTAGCCGATCCTTGTCGGTTTCCATCCAGTCGCGGGATGACTGATGCAAGACAGGGCTTCGAGCCACTGCGGCAGAAAGGCCACAAAGAGCCACTTCGCGGTGACCTCCGTGACCCCCAGCAGCAGGACGCCCGATAGATTCACAGAACAGAAAGTGAAGGCCGGCATAGCCATCTTCAGGAGGCGATGTCGCTCCGGGCTTGCCGTGAGAATGCGCTGCCGCAAACGTAGGTAGACACAGAACAAGGAAGCGGCGGATTGTGCCCAGGCGAGCGCCCACAACAGCCACCCCAAGGGTTCGGGCGCACCCTTGCCGATCCAGTATCCGGCTGGCGCAACCAGAGCCAGAACCGCGGTGCCCAAAAGCCCCATCTGGATCTTGCCGCGCTCCTCGCGTCGGCTCACCAGGTAGAGGTACCAGGTGAAGAAAAGCATTCCTGGAATCGCCAGAAAGAGAACGTAGGTATAGCCCCTGAGATGCAGGCCCAACATCAGGATGAGTGCGATCGAGGCGTAGAGAGCGGTCCACAGCAGGGCCGCCGGCAGGTCGTCCCGGGACCGCCGTCCGCTCAGGGCTTTGACGGCCGTGGTGATGGGCTGACGGACGAGAAAGCCGCAGATGGCCGCCACCACCAGATAGGAAGAGGTCGTTCGCCAAGTCCCGCCGGCTACCAGTCCGATGAGCAACGGACTCGCCACGAAGACCCAGGAGCCGTGGTCGCTGGGCCAGAAGATGCTGCGCTGCCAGAATCTCGAGATCAAGGGATCAAGGCCCGCCAGTCCACCGGCTCCGGGCTCGTGAGGACCTCTGGAGGCAGGGCGTCCAGCACGGCGATGTCGGTGTGGCCGTTCTCGCCACGGTCGTCCGAGAGCAGGATTCGACCGTAGCGTTGCCAGTTGTGCCAGGGCGAGGAGAATCGAGGTTCCTTGTCGGCAGCATTGGAGTAGAAGTCCCAATGCTCGACCAGGCCGCTGCCCGCCGCGACGTAGACGTGATACTTGTTCTCTGGGGTGCGACCGACGGCTTCGAAAGTGAGCTCGAGCACCTCGGCCTGGTGACCATCCAGCATCTGTCCTCTTCCCAGGTACTTCAAGGTCACACCAGAGTCCTTGAGTTTGTAGGGCATAAACATCCAGTAGCTGTCGTTGATCCACGCACTCTCACCGTTCTCCAGTATCGCCGCCAACTCGTCTGGGTCTGTCACCGGGACTCCCTCCTTCCAGGCCCGACCCCGCTTGGTGCGCAGATTCATGAGAATCAAGTAGGGGCGCTCGGTCTCACGATCGACGCCTTCGATCCGAATGTCGCCGGTCTGCTTGTCCCAGACAGGGCGGCGTCGGCCGAAGAAGCTCCAGGTGAGGAAGCGAGTCTCGTCCCAGGCCCGGCGTCCTCCGAGCTCGACCATGACCTGGTCTGCGGTCTCGATGGCCTGCCGGTCGGAGCCTTGCAGGTTGAATCCTTCAGCCGGCGGATTGGCTTCGGAGGCTTGAAGGGCAGCGCCGGCTGCCGCTGGCAGCGTGCATAGAAACAGCGTTGTCAGAATCGTCGAGCGCATCGCCATATGGACCTCCTTTTGAAGCAGGGTTCGACTTCACAAAACGTGATTCTGTATCAGAAGGGTACGTCAACGGCTTCGCACAGAAACCTGACCAGGGGGCTACCAGCGCGGCAGACCGTCCAGTAGTGAGCCAGGAAATCAGGCTCCATTGCGGTCGTTTCGTCGAAGGTGAAGCCGGCGATGAAGTCCTTGCGCTTCAGGTCGTCGATCAGGCTGTGCTCGGGGTCGAAGCCCTTGGGTGCCCGCTTCAGGGACTCGCCTGCCAGTTCCAGTGTTTCGGTAAATCGCCTCGATCGTGTGATCCGCTTCCAGCGTGTTGGTTGCTCGACGATGGCGGCGCGGATGCTGGATAGGGAGTCTCCGTCTGGGTGCCAGATCCCGACCCCGGCGAAGCAGCCCCCAGGTTCGAGGTGGAGGTAGAAGCCGGGTGCGTGGACGTCCTTGCCTTGCTTGTGGCGAAACTGGATTCCCACGTTGGTCTTGTAGGGACTCTTGTCTTTGGCGAAACGAGTGTCCCTGTAGATGCGGAACATGGAGCCACCGGAAGGCCGGGGATCGGCGAGGAAGTGCCGACTGATCTTACGCAGCTGCGGTCCGGAGTCGCTGATGAACTGTTGCGCGGGATGTCTCACCTCGTCTTCGTAGCGCTGCTTGTTGGCGTGAAACCACTCGCGTTGGTTGTGTAGCTTCAGGTCCTCCAGGAACCGGAAGAAGGCGCGGTTGAAAGGGGGTTGCTTGGAGGGCATCTCTTGTCTCCTCATCGGTCCAACTGGGAAGTCGAATGGACGCTCTATCGTCTCACACGGATTCGGTGGGAATCGGGTTCTGGGGCTCCTAACCCGCATTATTCATGAGCCCCGCGGCATCTGGTGGAGATCGCCCGTCATCTCAGGCCGTCCTCGCTCGTCGCTCCTCAACAACCTGCAAGGTTGCCTCCGGTGCTCCTCTCTGCGGGTGACCAGATCTGACAGACGCTTTCCACAATCTGCTCGCGGCGTCATGAATAATGCGGGCTAAGGAGAAGCGGAGACAGCAGGTTCCGGCGGGTGTAGACTACTGGCCTGTTCGAGACCCTGGCGGGTTCGAGGGCCAGTGGCTTCGATCGTCAAGTCAGAAACTCCGTTCCCCATACAAGCTGACAACGGGAGGTCAACGATGCGAAAGACAATTCTCCTGGGCGCTGTTGTCGCCCTGCTCGCTCTGCCGGTGGTTGCCGAAGAGCTGACCCTGGATCAGGTTTTGGCCAATCACTATGACGCGCTTGGTGGCCTGGACGCCATCAAAGGCATGGAAACGGCGACCTTCGTCGGCCGGATGGCCATGGGGCCAGGCGCAGAGGCGCCATTCAAGATGTTCTTCAAGCGGCCGATGAGAGCCCGGCTCGAGTTCACGATGCAGGGCATGACCGGAATCCAGGCCTACGACGGAGAGACCGCTTGGATGGTCATGCCGTTCATGGGCAAATCCGACCCCGAGGTGATGGCCGAGGACCAGGCGAAGAACATGCAGGAGCAGGCCGACATCGACGGCCCTCTCGTGGATTGGCAGGAGAAGGGCCACACAGTCGAGCTCATCGGCCTCGAGGATGTCGACGGTACCGAGGCTTACAAGATCAAAGTGGATCTGGCCAATGGTGACGTGCGATACCACTTCCTGGACAGTGAGTACTTCATCACGATCAAGCAGGAAGGCAAGACCACGATGCAGGGCAACGAGGTGGAGTTCGAGACCATTCTCAGTGACTACAAAGAAGTTGCTGGCCTGATGTTCCCCCACTCCGTGGAGAGCAAGCCGAAGGGTGCGCCCACCGGCCAGGTGATCACGATCGACGAGATCGAGGTCGGCATCGAGGTGTCTGACGATCTCTTTGCCATGCCCGAACCCGCCGCAGAGGCGGCCGAGTAGCCAGGGAGAAAAGCCATGAAGAGCAATCTCTTGAAGACAGGCATCCTGATGGTTGCCCTGCTGGGGCTGGGTCTGCCAGCTTCGGCGCAGGTTGAAATCGACTCCAATACCTTTGGAGGCTTGGTTGCCCGCTCGATCGGTCCGGCCATCATGAGCGGCAGAATCGCCGCCATCGATGCCGTGTCGGGGGATCCCCTGACCATCTATGCCGGTGCTGCGAGCGGTGGCGTGTGGAAATCGAAGGACGGCGGTCTGACCTGGAGCCCGATCTTCGATGACTATATCCAGTCCATTGGCGCCATTCGGATCGATCCGCAGGACTCGAACACCGTCTGGGTTGGCACCGGAGAGTCGTGGGTCCGCAACAGCGTCTCGGTAGGAGCCGGAGTCTACAAATCGACGGATGGCGGCGACAGCTGGAAGTTCGTCGGATTGGGTGACTCGGAGCGCATTGCGCGCATCGTCATCGACCCCAGCAAGACCGACACCGTTTATGTCTGTGCCACGGGGCAGCTGTGGAGCGCCAACGAGGAGCGCGGCGTCTACAAGACCACCGACGGCGGCGAGAGCTGGGAGCAGGTGCTTGGGGTGGATGAGAACACCGGGTGTTCGGATATCGCGATCGATCCCCAGAGCCCCAACATTCTCTACGCAGGCATGTGGCAGTTTCGGCGATACCCTGACTTCTTCGAGTCGGGTGGTCCTGGCAGTGCACTCTACAAATCGACCGATGGCGGCAAGAATTGGAAGGAGTTGACGACGGGTCTGCCGGAAGGCGAAAAGGGACGCATTGCGGTCACCGTAGCTCCGAGCCGTCCGAGTCGTGTGTATGCCGTGGTCGAGGCCGAGGAGACAGCCCTCTACAAATCGGATGATCTTGGAGAGAGCTGGGAGGAGATGAACAACTCCCTGTCGGTCAAGAGTCGTCCCTTCTACTTCGCCTATGTCGTGGTGGACCCGGAAGACTTCGAACGGGTCTACAAGCCCGGGTTCTATTTGGGGGTCTCCACGGATTCCGGCAGGTCCTTCACCTCGATCTTGAGTGGTGGGTTCGACATGACGGTGCACAGCGACCACCACGCGCTGTGGATCAACCCCGCCAATCCCCACGAGCTGGTCTTGGGCACCGACGGTGGCGTCTACATGTCCTATGATCGTGCCGCTCACTTTCGGCTCATCAAGGCCCTGCCGGTCTCCCAGTTCTATGAGGTCAGCTACGACTTCGATAGGCCCTACAACGTATTCGGGGGGTTGCAGGACAACGGTTCCTGGATGGGCCCCTCGCGCTCAGCCGGCGGTATCGAGAACAAGGATTGGACGCTCGTGGGTCAGGGAGATGGGTTCCATACCTATCGGGATCCCGAGGAGACGGACATCATTTACGCCGAGTTCCAAGGGGGAAAACTGACTCGCTATCACTTGTCTACGGGAGAATCCAAAGAGATTCGACCCCTGCCCGGTGAGGGTGAAGAAGACTATCGATTCAACTGGAACACTCCACTACTGCTGTCGCCGAGCACTCCGGGCACCCTCTACTACGGTGGCCAGTACGTATTCCGGTCACCAGACCGAGGGGAGTCGTGGCAGAAGATCTCTCCGGATCTGACGACCAACGACCCACAACGGCAGCGTCAGATGGAGACCGGTGGTCTGACGTTGGACAACTCGACGGCCGAGAACAACGCGACGATCTACACGATCTCGGAGTCGCCCAGGAACTCCAAAGTCCTATGGGTGGGCACCGATGACGGTCTGGTGCAGCTGACTCGCGACGGCGGTGAGAGCTGGACCAACGTAACCGCCAACATTCCGGACCTACCGGCTGGCCTGTGGATCTCTCACCTGGAGGCGAGCCCTCACGAGGAGGGTACGGCACATATGTCCGTGGATGGGCATCGGTCGGGCGACATGAACACGTACCTCTACCGAACTACCGATTTCGGGTCGACCTGGGAATCCATCGTCAGTGAGGGCATCGAGAGCTTCGCCCATGTCGTGGCCCAGGACCCGGTGAACCCCGACCTCCTATTCGCCGGCACCGAGTTCGGGTTGTACGTCACCCTGGATGGTGGCAGCCGGTGGGCCCGATTCAAGGGTGGTCTGCCGCCAGTTCCGGTGCGGGATCTGGACATTCATCCGCGCGATCACGATTTGATCGTTGGCACCCACGGTCGGGGCATCTACATCTTGGACGACCTGACGCCTCTTCGCGCTCTGACTGCGGAGACGCTCGAGGCCAACCTGGCCCTGCTGCCGGCTCGCGACGCCGTCATGGTGGTCTCGGGCGGTATGTCCTGGTTCACGGGCAGCGATGAGTTCTCCGGCCGGAACCCTCCCGAGGCGGCGAGCATTTTTTTCTATCAGAAGAAACGACACATCTTCGGCGATCTGAAGGTCGAGATCTATGATTTCGAGGGTGAGTTGATCACCACCATTCCCGCACCCAAGGTGAAGGGTCTGAATCGGGCGGACTGGCCCATGCGGCTGCCACCACCCAAGCTTCCACCCGCCACGAACCTGGTCTTCGTCTTCCAGGGTCCGCGAGTTCCAGAAGGGACCTATACCTACAAACTGATCAAGGGCAAGGAGACCTTCGAAGGGACCGTGAACCTGGTCCCGGACCCCCGCTCGCCCCATTCGGCGGAGGATCGGAAGTTGCAGCAGGAGACCTCCCTCGAGCTCTACGAATCCCTGGAGGGTCTGACCTACCTCATCGACACCTTGATCGATGTACGGGATCAGACCGAGGACAGGGCCGAGGAGGCGGGTGATCGAGGCGGACTGGCCAAGAACCTCGAGGCCTACGCCGACGAGCTGGAAGCATTCCGCGGTTCGCTGGTCTCGACGGCGGAGACCGGCTGGATCTCTGGTGACGAGAAGCTGCGAGAGAAGATGGGCAATCTTTTCGGCGGTATCGTCAACTACGACGGGCGTCCGACCCAATCGCAAGTCGACAGGAAGGACGTACTGATCGGTCAGCTGACAGCTGCCGAGACCCGGTTCGAGGAGCTCACCACGAGTCGGGAGCTCACGTCTCTGAACTCGCAACTGCAGGGTCGAGGCCTGGAGGTCATCAGCGTTGTGAGCCGTGA
>JAUWSP010000180.1 GCA_030610025.1 Acidobacteriota bacterium
CGGCATCTAGCGGAGATCGCCCGCCATCTCAGGCCGTCCTCGCTCGTCGCTCCTCAACAACCTGCAAGGTTGCCTCCGGGGCTCCTCCCTGCGGGTGGCCAGATCTGACAGACGCTTTCCACAATCTGCTCGCGAGGCCAGAAGCAATGCGGGCTAACCTGTTGTGGTAGATTCGTGCTCGCCATTTCGAGGTCAGGCAATCGCGCGGAGAGCGGCCTCGACCTCCGCAGCCGAAGGCCCCATCTGCACAGTCCGGAGTCTTGAACCATGCAGCCCAAGAAAGCTAGCCGCGAAGAGGTACTCGAGAAACTCGAGGAGGCTGGAGGACAGCGTATCGGTGTCGCGACGACGGTTCAACGTCAGACTCTGGTACCCGAGGCCGATATCTACGGCGTTGCCACTTTCTACTCTCTCCTGGCAGAGCCAGAGGCAGGGATTCGAGTCTGTCAGGGTCTGACCTGTCATCTTGGAGAATCCGCGGCCCTCATCAAGGAGCTGAGAACAGCGGGCAAGAAAGCAGTTTTTGCCTCCTGCCTGGGACGGTGCGATCAGGCTCCGGCATTCTGGGACCCTGACGATGAGGGTCCGATCGACAGGGCCCCCTGCTCTCCGACCAGCCCTGATCTGGTCATCGATCTCGAGGCAGCCGATTCCCTGGAGTACGAAGCACTTCGCAGCGCAGCCACCCGAGGCCCAGACTGGGTCCTCGGTGAGCTCGAGAGCTCTGGTCTGACCGGTCGAGGCGGCGCCGGATTCCCCGCCCATATCAAGTGGCAAGCTATCCGCCAGCAGGCGGAGACGGACCGCTACGTCGTGCTCAACGCCGACGAAGGCGAGCCCGGAACCTTCAAGGACCGCGAGGTCATCCTCCGACGGCCCCACCTCGTCATCGAAGGTTTGGCCATCGCCGCCCAGTGCCTCGAAGCGCAGAACGTCTACGCCTACGTTCGGGGTGAGTTTGGCCGTGTTCGTGCGGCGCTCGAAGACGCACTCCAGGCCGCCAGGAGCGCCGGCCGCATCGACGACAGGGTCACCTGGCACTTCGTGGACGGTCACGGCGCCTACATCTGCGGTGAAGAGACGGCCCTCCTCGAGGCGCTGGAAGGCAAGCGAGGCATGCCACGCATGAAGCCACCCTTCCCGGTCGAAAAGGGCTTTCGAGGCAGGCCCACCCTGATCCAGAACGTCGAATCGATCGCCTGCCTGCCTGGAATCCTCCGTCGAGGCGGTGACTGGTTTCGAGGTGTCGGTCTGACCGAACCGGGTACCAAGCTGTATTGCCTGTCAGGCCACGTGGAAAACCCGGGTGTCTACGAGGCCCCCATGGGCACGACCATGCGGCAGCTGCTTGCCATGGCAGGTGGCGTATCCGGCACTCTGAAGGCCTTCTCTCCGGGCGGCGCTTCGAGCGGCTTCCTGCCGGCCTCCAGCATCGACATCCCCATGGATTTCGGCTCCCTTCGAGCGGCTGGCAGCATGCTCGGCTCGGCGGGTGTCGTGGTCCTCAACGACACGGTCGACATGGTCCACGCAGCGCTGACCCAGGCAGTCTTCTTCGAAGAGGAATCCTGCGGCCAGTGTTCCCCGTGCCGCATCGGAACCCAGATCCTGCGCCAGGCGCTCGAGAGCTACGGTAGCGGGGATCCCGACGCCCTCTCCTACGTCCAAGATGTCGCCTGGGGAATGGGAGAGGCCAGCATCTGTGGACTCGGGCAGGCAGCCGCCCTGCCCCTGACAAGCGCCATGAAGTACTTCCCGAGCGAGTTCGGGCTCGAATCGGAAACAGGAGGTAGCACCCCATCATGACTGAGAGTGGATTCGTGATCATCGATGGCAACGAGCTCACCTGCGAAGAGGGTGAGACGATCCTGCAGGCCGCTCGTCGTGCCGAGATCGAGATACCGACACTGTGTCACGACGACCGCCTGACACCGGCAGGCGCTTGTCGAATCTGCCTCGTGGAAATCGAGGGATCCAACCTCATGCAACCGGCCTGTGCCACTCGGGTGTCTCCCGGCATGGTCGTTCGGACGGTGACTCCGAGAGTCGACCGCAATCGGCAGTTCATTCTGTCGCTGCACCTGGCCGACACCATCCAAGACCGTAATCTCGCCGAGGACAACAGTCCTTCACGCCTCCATGATCTGGCCGAGCGCTACGGGACGTCCGGCCAATGGACCCCGGTGTCCTCTCCAAGACAGGGTCGACCGTCGGACGACAATCCCTACAACCAGTTTCGGCCGGATCGCTGTATTGCCTGCTCGCTCTGCACCCGGTATTGCGACCAGGTCGAAGCGGTGAGCGCCATTACCCTGGCCTTCAAAGGCGCCAGGACGACGATCTCCACAGCCGACGAGCGCCCCCTCACCGACACGACCTGCGAGCTCTGCGGCGGTTGTATCGACGTCTGTCCGACGGGTGCCATGACCGAAAAGGCGGCGCTGGCGTGGGGCAAGCCTGAGAGAGAGCTCGAAAAAGTCCGCACGACCTGCAACTTCTGCGGTGTGGGATGCCAGCTAGACCTCAATGTCGACCGGTCCGCAAATCGGGTGGTCAAGGTCACCAGCCCGCCATCGGGCACGACCGTCAATGACGGCAATCTTTGTGTCAAGGGACGCTTTGCCAACGACTTCATTCACCACTCCGATCGATTGCAGGAGCCTCTGATCCGAAACGAAGCTGGAGAGCTCGTCCCGGCGACCTGGGACGAGGCCCTGGAACGGGTCAGCGAGGGTCTGCTTGGCGTTGCCGAAGAGCACGGTAGCGACGCACTGGCCTTCATCAGCTCGAGCCGATGCACAGGCGAGGAGAACTACCTGATGCAGAAGCTGGCTCGGGCGGGGTTTCGAACCCACAATGTCCATCAGTGCGCCGCTACGTGACACGCTCCCACGGTCGCCGGTCTGGTGACCACCTACGGAGCGGGCGCCATGACCAACTCGATTCCAGAGATCCGCGAGGCGGATTTCCTGTTCGTGATCGGCTCGAACACCACCGAGGCACACCCCATCATCGCGATGGAGATGAAGCGCGCCGTGCAGCGTGGCGCCAGGTTGGCCGTCGCCGATCCGCGCGCTATCTGGCTGACCGAGATCGCCGACTGGCATCTACAGCTCAAGCCGGGCTCCGACGTCTGGCTTCTCAACGCCATGGCCCATGTGATCGTCACAGAGGGCCTCGAGAATCGACAGTGGCTCGAAGCCAACACCGAGAACTTCGATGCGGTCCGTGAGACGGTCCTTCGCTACTCCCCAGAGGAAGCGGAAACGGTTACCGGCGTGCCCGCCCAGGCCATCCGTGAGGTGGCTCGCGCCTATGCCTCTACCGAGAAGGCCGGCATCTACTACACGCTGGGGATCACCGAGCACACCTGCGGTACGGACAATGTCTACGCCCTCTCGAACCTGGTGCTCATGACCGGCCACCTGGGTCTCCGCTCCTCCGGATTGAACCCCCTGCGCGGGCAGAACAACGTTCAAGGCGCCAACGATTCTGGGGCTTCGCCGGTCTTCTATCCAGGCTACCAGCGGGCCGCCGATCCGGAGGTCAGGGAGAAGTTCGGCGCTGCCTGGGGAGTCGAGCAGAGCGACACCACCGGCTTGAATCTCAACGAGATGATGAAGGCCATGGGCGACGGCAGACTCCGTGGCCTCTACCTGATGGGCGAAGACATCGTGATCTCGGAGCCCAATGTCGGGCGGGTCGAGAAAGCGCTCAACGAGCTCGACTTCGTGGTGGTGCAGGACATCTTCTTCAATGAGAGTTGTCGATTTGCCGACGTCGTCCTGCCTGCCGCCTGCTTTGCCGAGAAGGACGGTGTCTTCACCAACTCCGACCGGCGTGTCCAGCTCGTAAATCGGGCCGTGGAAGCCCCCGGGCAAGCGAGACCCGATTGGGAGATCCTGTTGGATGTGATGAAGAGGGTCGGCCTGAAGCAGCCCGAATACTCCGGGCCGTCCGAGATCTACTCCGAGATGGCCTCGCTGGCGCCGAAATTCGCAGGAATCTCTCATCGCCGAATCGGCAGGGAGGGCGGTCTCCAATGGCCCGTCACGAGTGAGGACGACTCCAGCACCGAGTACTTGCACAAGGACGGCGTGCTGCGTGGGAAGGGTCTCTTTCAACCCGTTGAATACTCCCCTCCATTCGAGGAAACGGACCCCGAATACCCCTTGATCTTGTCGACCGGACGGACTCTCTACCACTACAACGCCGCAACTCAGACGCGCCGCTCGGAGGGATTGACCACGAAACAGCCTGAGGCCTTTGTGGAGATTCACCCGTCCAACGCCCGCAAGCTGGGAGTCCAGGACGGCCAACTCGTCGACGTGGTCAGTCGGAGAGGCCGCGTGCGCTGCCGAGCCATGATCAGCCGACAGGTCCGCCGCCAGGCAATCTGGATGCCGTTCCACTTCCCCGAAGCACGCACCAACTACCTGACGACCGATGCCGGCGACAAAGTCACCGGCACCGGGGAATACAAGGTCTGTGCTGCCAGGATCGAGACCGTCGACCAGGCCGCGGCCACTCAGGCCAGTTTTCCAGGATCGTACGCCGCTGCTGTCGAAGGCTAGATCAGTCGGCCGTGCTGCACGACCCAGGAGACATTGGGCCGCCGAAGCTAATCAATGGAGATCAGCTCGACGTCGAAAACCAGAGTGCCGGCTGGCTTGCCAGGCTCTCCGCCATAGGCCAGCTTCTCCGGAATCCAGAAGCGCCGCTTTTCTCCCACCACCATCAGCTGCACGCCTTCGGTCCAGCCGGAAATGACCTGCCTTAGACCGAAAGTGGCAGGCCGGCCGCGGGTCACGGAGCTGTCGAACAACTCGCCGTCGGTGGACCAGCCCGAGTAGTGCACGGTCACCTTGCTGGACTTCTTTGGATGCTCGGTGCCGGTGCCAACCGTCAGGACCTTGCTAGCCAAGCCCGACTTGCTCACTTCAGCATCGGCCGGTGGTGCGGCGACGTCCGACGGTGCGACAGGGAGCTCCGGAGCCTTTTGAATCCCGATCAGCTCGACATCGAAGACCAGCATGCCAGCCGGTCTGCCAGGCTGTCCGCCATAGGCCAGCTCCTCCGGAATCCAGAACCGACGCTTCTCTCCCTCCACCATCAGCTGCATGCCTTCGGTCCAGCCTGCAATGACGCGGTTCAATGGCAAGCCGATAGGCTCGCCACGCATCACCGAGCTGTCGAACATCTCTCCATCCGTGGTCCATCCGGTGTAGTGGACCTCGACGATATCGGCGCCTGCCGGGTGCTCGGTGCCGGTGCCGGGCTCCAGGACCTTACTGGCAAGTCCCGAGTTGGTGACCTCGGCATCGGCTGGTGGGCTCGCCACATCCGAAGGCGCGGGAATTGCGTCTGCTCCCCGGGCGCCTCCACCAGGGATCAGGCTGAGAACTGCGACGAAAACAACGAAAAGTCCGGTGATGTTTTGCATGATGCGGGCTAACTTACCGCTTTGGGACGATCGGTGCAAACGACACTTCGACCGGCAACAGCATCCTGGCGATAGCACCGCTGTCGAGACGGTCCATCAAGCAGTCGGCTGGATCATCTGATTGTCGGGATCTCGGGTCTCACCCACGCTCGAAACACGGATCGCGGCACGCTCACCCACCGGGCAGCGATTCTCGCAAAGTCCACAGCCCGTGCACATCGAAGGCTCGATATTGGGCCTCTGAAGGACGATGACACTGCCGTTCCTGGGGGTTCTTTCAACCGTCTCGAGCCAGATCGCCTTGGGCGAGGTTGGACACATCTCCTCACAAACGATGCACGGAATGTCCATGGCCCAGGGCAGACATCGACCTCGATCCACGAAGGCGGTTCCGATCCTGACCTCTGGAGGGCTCCCGATAGCCTGCTTTGCCTCCGCCTCGACCTCGACAAGGGCCCCGGTCGGGCAGACCTCCATACATCGAATGCAGGACGGCTCACACCATCCGCGCCGCATGGCGAGCACCGGGGTGAACAGTCCCTCGACCCCGGTCTTTCCCAGGTCCGAGGTGATGACGCCGGTGGGACAAGCCGCCATGCACGCACTGCAGGTGATGCACCGGGCAAGAAAGGCCTCCTCGTGAAGGGCACCTGGTGGTCGTACAGCGTCATGGGCCCGAGCTTCGAAGCCAGAACCGGAGATCCGCAGCACCGGGGCGATGGCAACCGATCCGAAAGCGGTGGTCAGGAATCGACGTCGGCCGA
>JAUWSP010000230.1 GCA_030610025.1 Acidobacteriota bacterium
ATTGTTCTGAATCATCACGTTACGGCGCCAGCCGCGGATGACGATGCCACCCCAACGCTTGAGCATCCGCCGGATGTACCTGCTGCGGGGTTCGCCGATCTCCAGGAAGTTGCCAAACTCGCCTGTAATGCGGACTTCTGGGTGGGCGTCGAACAGTCTGGCGAGCAGCGTCGTACCGCTGCGCTGATGACCTGTGACGATCAGTGCCATGTTCAGAACGAGTCCATCCGAGCCTCTACGACTATAACTCTGTCTCGATGGTCGTCCTGACCAGCATTATTCATGAGCCCCAAGGCATCGCCGCCGCGGGCAGCCACATTCCGTCTTACCACTCCTCCGCCGGGCTGCGAAGACGTACGAGGGCTCCGGCTAGTACTGCGCCAGCAACTCCTCCTTCTCGCGGTCGTAATCTTCCTGGGTGATGAGTCCCTGTTCGAGCAGATCATCAAGCTTTCTGAGCTGCTCCTCGAGAGTCGAGGTCTCGTCGTAGTCGCTGCCATCGTCCGAGTAATCTTGGCGCCTGTTCACACGGCGTGTCGTTCGCCGTGCCGTGCGGCGGGCCACACCTCTCACAGAGGTAGGTCCAACGAGCGGTGCACCGACGACGTCGATGAACAAGGCTGCGAAGGCACCGCTACCGGACTGCGGACCGTCGAGTACTTCGACTGTGTAGACCAGCGTTCGATCGGTCAGCACGGGGTGTTTCAGTACTACCGTGAGGTCCACCAGCTCCTGTTCCCTCTTGACAGTGAGTACCGCGTTGGGCGGGGTCGTCGCAAAGCTATCCTCTCCTTCATCCCAGCCCTCGATGAACCACTCGACGGAGTTGCGTCCCACGATCCGGTGGGGGCGGTCCGAGAAGTACAGAACATCGTCCCCGATTCCCTCGAGAGTAAGGAGGCCATCCTGCAAGGTCACGCTCTCTGCGTGCTGAACGAACAGATACTCGACCATTTCTTCTTCCGCCTGCTCTTCGGCGGCCATGGCCATCGCCTCTTCGGCCATCTCTTCCGTCGCTTCATCGCTCGTCTTTTCAGGCGTCGCACAGCCACTCAGGGCAAACACCCCCACGACTACGACGGCGGCTGTCACTACCAACAACGATTTGAACTTGCTATTCATCGGCTTCCTTTCGCCTCATCGGCTTCACTGCGTCACTGGGTCATTGCTTCACTGCTAGGCGCTGCGGGCGCCGACCACTACTCACTGCGTCACTGCGCCAAACGGCCGGGACGGTGGCATGGCCGTCGGTCTCCGATGCGCAACTCCCCGACAGCGCAGAGAGTTCGAGCGAGCAAAGATCAGTCTTCTTGTGCATCGATAACCGTATCAGACCTCATCACACCCTATCGACCCTTCGAGCCCAGCTCTTTTCCGTTGTGTGCAGCCGCCAACACAGTCGACCGCAAGGCGGTCCTCCAGACGCATCGAGGTCGTTCTGCTGCCTACGACCGGTTACTTCTGAGGCTAGTGATTTGACGCCGCTATTTCTGGCCTATTCCTGACCCGCCCCAATTGTATGTACCCCGCATTATGTTAGGAAACCGTTCAGGCAGCTCATGGATCAACAGATCGAGATATGCCCTCCCGATATCTATTTCAAACCTGAACTCGGCGACATCCACACCCTGCAGTTCTACAAGGCGGATGAGATCTACCGGCAGGCGCAACCGGCCAGGGAAGAGCTGAAGATCAGGATCGCTGAGAAGCTGGCGGAGTGGAAGACCGAGCCCATACCCAACTGTTGAAGAAGCAAGAGGTGTCCCCCCCTTAGGCCGGGGTCTGCGCTTCGGGGGGGCCTTCTGCCATCTTCTTTGTCCTTTCTCTCAAACGGCTCCGGTCTACTGCCCCTGAGAGGCCGTTTGGATACTCGACAAGGCATCACCAATGCTGAAGCTTGCCGCTTTCGCTCGCGGCGGGAATTCATCGAACGTCTCGAGGAATTGCCCAACGTAGGCCGCGGCAGGTACCAGGACATAGGACCGCTGGAAATGCCACTTGTCGTAGTACATGGTCGCGGCGCGGACCGAAGCCTCCTCGAACGGGTCCGCCCGGAGGTCGGTGACGAAAGGCGCCCGATTCGAGGTGAACGTGGTGTTCCACACAGCGAAACCATTGTCCGGCTGCTGCGTGAACTGGATCTTCCACTTGCCGTAGCGGACAGCGGAGTAGTCGCCGTCGTCGGTGATGTAGTGGATCTCCTTGCGTGTGCCCGGGCCCTCGCCCCTGAGCAGTGCCAGTTGATCGTATCCGTCCAGGTGAACCTTGAAGGTCTTGCCGGCAGCCTCGTGACCCTTCATGAGCTTCTCCTTGATGTCGGGCTCGCCGAGGTAGCTGAGGAAGGTGGGGGTCCAGTCCATGTGGTGGAAGATGTCGTTGATGATCGTGCCGGGCTTGACCACGCCAGGCCAGCGAATCACCGCCGGGACGCGGAACCCGCCTTCATAAGTGGTGGCCTTCTCGCCCCGGAAGGGTGACGTGCCGCCGTCCGGCCAGCTGAACTTTTCGGCGCCGTTGTCGGTAGAGACAATGACGATGGTGTTGTCGGCGATACCCAGCTCATCGATCTTCTCGAGCAGGGCGCCGACGCCGTCATCGAACTCGGTCATCGTCGCGCCCGCGAAGCCTTTTTCGGCGACCATGTCCTGGTACTTGGGCCGCAGGTGCGTATTCACGTGCATGCGTGTCGAGTTGTGCCAGACAAAGAAGGGCTTGTCCGTCTTGACCGCTCGGTCGATGAAATCGAGGGAGTCCTTCAACGTCTCGTCTTCGAAGGTCTCCATGCGCTTTATCGTCAGCTGGCCACGGCTATCGATCTTCTGTTTGCCAACCACGCCCCAGCGCGGATCGTCGGTGCTGTCGAATGTGTCGGTGGCCACGGAGTGGAGCACGTCACGCGGCCCGAATTTTGCGAAGAACTCGGGATTCTTCGGGTAGTCGACATTTTCCGGCTCCTCCAGCGCGTTCAGGTGATACAGCACACCGGAGTACTCGTCGAATCCATGCACTGTGGGCAGGTATTCATTTCGGTCACCGAGGTGGTTCTTTCCGAACTGGCCGGAGACATAGCCGTGGTTCTTCAACAGCTCTGCCAGAGTTGGGTCTTTGTCGCTGATTCCCTGCTTGGCGCCTGGCATGCCCACTTTGGACAGGCCGGTGCGGAAGGGAATCTGCCCCGTGATGAACGAGGAGCGCCCGGCGGTGCAACTCTGTTCCGCATAGAAGTCGGTGAAGATGGCGCCTTCTTTGGCGACTCGATCGATATTAGGGGTTTGGTAACCCATCACGCCGTGACTGTAGGCGCTGATGTTGAAGATTCCGATGTCATCACCCCAGATGACCAGGATGTTCGGTTTGTCCTGCGCGTATGCTGTGCCGGCGGACAACCCGACGCAGCAAAGCAACAGGGCGGTCATGGTTCTGATTCGAGTTCTCACGGTCTTGGTCCTCATGGTCTTGGTCCTCCAATCTACTTGCCCCCGAGTGTCCCCAACTTGTCTAAGGCGTCGCTCATCGTGTAGCTCGAGGCCGGGTGGCGCGGTGGGAACTTCTTCAACGCGGCCAGGAACTTCCTCGAATAGTCACCGCAGAGTAGAGGTCAACCATCTTAGTCTTGTCTGCCGCTCATCGCCAGCTGAGTTTCTGAAAGAGAGGCTATTAGGTCCTGATAGGCCCTGTCCGACCATTTCACGCCACCGAGAAGGGTTGGCAGATATGGGCGCCACCTGCGAATCGGTCAGGGCCCAGTAGGAAACCGCTTTTCTTACGCTGCGGGGTCCTGGGTTGTGGAGTGGTCTCAGGGTGGCAACTGTCGAGCTCTCGTTCGGGATAAGGCCTCCCGACGCGGCCCATCCGCCGGAAACCACCTCTCAATCGGTATCCACAAGGCGTCAGGTCCCGTTGGGGATCGGACCATGGAGACTGATCTACGCCGAGATGGTTGAGGACCCAGGGCACGCCCGCCTGTTGTCTGTAGAGCGCCGAGCCGTCGTAGCTTTGGCCGTCCTCGCGACGCGCCCAGCGCAGCGACTCCTAAAACACCGACACCAGTCTTAGGCTGAACACCGAGGCAAAATCATTGTTGGGATCCAAAGCGGGATTGATGACCGCCATGTAGCTGAAAGTGGTGTCTATCCCGGGAAAGAACGGAAATCGGTAAATGACCTCCACATTGGATTCCGGTCTCGAGCCTTCGGTCACAGGATCCACCCAGTTGAACGAGGCAGCCACGACGTCATTGCTGATGGTGCCGATAAAATGCGGATCGTAAAGGAGCAGACTCGCCGAAGCCTGGCTTATGTAGAAGGCAGAATCATCGAAGGAGTGACCGTACTTGAAGACGGCAACCAGGTTGCCATCCTTGGAGAGCTCCTGCTCGTGCAGGAGGAAGTATCCCCAGCCTTCCGGACCGTTCGACCCGTTGATCGGTTGCCCGTCTGATGTACCGTCATTGTGCCAATGGGTCAACTTCGAGAATCCGGATTTCTCTGTCTTGGGCGCGATCTTGACGCCGAGCTCGAGAGCCGTGAAGAAGTCACCTGCACCGATATCGCCAAAATCTACACGGTTGGCATTGGAGTCTGTGACAGCTCCAAGGAGTTTGACGCGATCATTGAAATGCCAGGCTCCCACGACGCCCAGACCCGAGTCCGGTCGGCCGATCGCGAAGGGGCCCGTGGCGGCGAACGTCAAGAAGGTGGTCACAGGGGTGAGATGCCGTGACGTGGCCAGGATCGAATCGATGGTGACCTTTCCGATGCGAAAGGCCCCGTCCGACTTCTCGCTCCCCATTTGCCAATAGAGATTCCTGATGATCGACACGGGCACATACTTTTCGTAGGTATTGCCGGTATTCTGCAGCATGCCCAAGCTGGTCGGCCCGAGCGACATCGGACCGGTGGTTCCCCAGTTCCACCGCGACTCGAGATGGAAATAGAGGTTTCCCTGGTATGGCTTCCCTCGGTTGATCAGCTCCCAGTTGGCGATCAGATCCGCGTCCGTCGCAGTTCCCCAGGTGTCAGTCCCAGGAAGGGAATCTGACAGCCATTGAAAGAGGTGATGAAAGGACAACCCCAGGTTTATGTGGGTTGCCTGGGATACCTTGTCCGCACCTTTGTCGGCAGCGTTGTGAAGCGGTTCGAGCGGGGAAGCTTTGAATAGCGAATCCCGTTGGGTTCTCCGCTGCTGGATATCCTGCAACATGACCGAGGGATCCTGGTCGTTACTGCCGATGGGCTGACCCGAACCAGAATCTTCCTTCTCCGATTCGGTATCTTCCGGCTGCGCAGCGGTCGTCGCAGGATCATCGGTCC
>JAUWSP010000552.1 GCA_030610025.1 Acidobacteriota bacterium
CTGCCCACTCTCGACTACGAGGGCGACAGCGTCGAGGATGGCGACTTCGAAAAGAGCATAGAAAAGTGCCCGATGGAGTCGCTGCTCTATGTTGGAAAACCGTCGGCCGAAGATCTGGCTGCCACAGCTGACGAAGAGCTGCCCAGCCGTATCGAGCCAGAGTTCGAGACGACGGTGGATCAGGCCGAGTGGCGGGGCTGATTCAGGGTAGCGGTCTTTCCTTCGTTTCGTCCAACTCGAATTCGGAGCTCGCGAGGAGACCCGAGAAGCCGTCGCTGGCCTGGACACGGAATCCTCCGGACTCCTCCGCGCTCACGAAGAGGGCTTCAATTCGCTCCCCTGCGGGTAGGAGCTCCAGCCCCTCGGGCCCAAGTACGGTCAGTGCCGTGGCCCATGCGTCGGCACTCATCGCATCCCCGGCCACAACCGTCACCGAGGAGGCTGCCACTGCCGGACGACCGGTTCGAGGATCGATCACCTCGCTGTATCGCTGTCCATCGATCTCGACGAAGCGGGCATAGTCGCCGCTGGTACAAACCGCGGCGTCGTTCAGCCTCATCTCGCCCCAGGCTCGATCCTCGAACGGGCTTCGAATTCCGATCGGCCAGCTCTCACCCTCTGGGCTGACCCCGAAGACCCGCAAATCCCCCCCTACCTCTACCAACCCACCGACGGCTCCACTGTTCCGCATGACCGACAGGGCCTGATCGATGGCATAACCCTTGGCGATCCCGGAGAGATCTACGCAAGCCGTATTTCGACTCTTCCGAGCTCCTTGTCTCGACAGTTCGATCTGCGACCAGTCCGACTCCTGTCGACGTTCTACGAGATCCTCCTCGCTCGGCAGCTCTCCCTCATGTCCGGCGAGACGCCAGCGCTCGATCAACGGACGGCAGGTCACATCGAAAGCCCCCTCGGTCTGTTCGAAGAGCTGGCGAGCAACCTGTAGCACTTCGAGGGAGTCGGTGGAGAGGGCGACCGGCTCATCGGCTGGTGCTGCGTTGAGGCGGGAGACCTCCGACTCCTCGATCCAGGTGCTCATGAGAGCCTCGACGCGGCGCAGCTCGGCCTCTGCAGATCCCAGGATCTCGCGACCCTGCACCGCCTCCTTTGCGGGCAGAACCACCGCCAGGCTGGTCCGCGTCCCCATGACCCCGACCGGCTCGCTGGCAAAGACCCGAAGTGAGCCCTCCCGGTCCTCCAATGCCCCCTGACAGGCCGCTAGCACCAGCGCTGAAGCCGTCATCAAAAGGGTCGATCGTCGCGCTGTCAGGCGCTTCTTCATCATTCCCCAAGTCTCGCAATCACACTGCGGAGCCTGTATCGCACCGTCACTACTCCTGCCGGCACTCTTCTGAGCTCTTCGGTCTCGCCAATTGCACCAACAGCACCCCGACTGCGGCTACAACGATTCCGGTGATGCCTTTGGGGCTCAAGGGTTCGTCGAGGAAAACCCACGCCAACAGAGCAATTTGAATGAGCATGGTGTTGTTGATGAGGCTCGATTCCACTGCGGTCAGCCGTCGCAGGGTGTGATTCCACAGAGTAAAAGCACAGGCGGTATTGATTGCCGCCAACCAGACAATGATGCCCCAACTTTTCCAGGAAAGCTGAGGAAGGCCCTGGCTTGCCAGGCCAACTGCCATCAATACCAGGGCGCCAACCCCCATGCTCACCACGGTCACTACCAGCGGATGGAGGTTCTCCTCCCGATTCACGGACCGACCCAAGATGGAGGAACCCGCGTTGGCCATCAGTCCGATGACGGCCGCGGCAAGCCCGGCGGCGGCCAGGGGTATCTCCACGGGTAGCAGGTAAACCAGCGCGCCGATCAGATAGATCATCATGCCGCCCCACTGCAGCGGCGTTGGGTTCTCGCCGAGAAAGGGAATCGCCATCAACGCCACGAGCGCGGGTGTGAAGCTCAGGAACAGGCTTACCGTCACGGCAGGCAGATAGACGAGGCCGACAAACTGCGCTCCCTGGGTCAGGGTGTAGAACAGCAGGCCCAGAGCGACCAGCCGCAGCCAGCCAGCAGCAGGCAGACCAGTCAACGACTTGCGCAATTCCCTGGCCCCCAATACGAAGGGCGCCAGGATGAGAAACGCCAGGCCGTAACGCAGGCCTGCGAAGGTCAGGGCCGGAATCTCTTCGAGACCAAACTTGATCAGTACCCAGGAGCTCGACCACAGGAAGGTGACGAACAGCGCCTGCGCGACGGGGATGATGTGGGACCGGGCCACGATTGCCAACAGCTGAGTCGCTCTCGTTCTCGAGTAGGGGAGGAGCTTGCCCCCTCCCGCGGACGCCCACAAGAGGTGCCCGTGCGGTGTATCGACCTGGTCAGCTCACACCGTGCTCAGCAACAGGGGCGCACCGAGCTTGGCGGCGTAGTTGGGGCGGTAGCGCTCCGGGTTGTAGAGCTCGTCTACGTCTACCCGGCGGGCGCCGAGAGCCGGGTCGGGCAGGTTCGTAAGGGCGTAAGTGCCATCGCGAATTGCAACCATGCGGCCGCTGACTCCATCGGCGATGGCGTCGAGCGCGATATTGGCAAAGGTGATGGCCACCATGTGGTCGATGGAGTCGGGGTCGCCACTTCGCAGATCGTAGGTCAGATCGCTCGTCATGGTCTCGTGCCCGGTACGACGCTTGACCTCCTCGGCCAGGGCGTGCCCGATATCGACCTTCTTGCGGTGGCCGTAGGCGTCGGCTTCGCCATACTCGGCCAGGTCCTGCCCTTTCCAGACCGCCCCCTCGGAAGCCACTACCAGGGAGTAGTTGCTGGGATTGTCCTGCTTGTCCCCGACCAGAACCTCCC
>JAUWSP010000415.1 GCA_030610025.1 Acidobacteriota bacterium
ATGACGGTCCATGCCACCGGTCCTACTTTGCCGACCAGTTGCAGGTAGAGATCCTCGAGGCCGTCGACCGGGGTTCTCAAGAATCTATCGGCCCAGCCGTTGAACTTGTGGAGGGTCGCCAATGGAGTGCTGAATTGGCCATCGGTCACGCTGCCGCCGAGAACCTCGTAGCCCACCTTTACTGTCACTGGCTTGAAGGCCCCTCCTGCCATCAGAAAGTAGTAGGGCACGTCGACCGAGCTCGGATTGTCTGCGTAATCTCCCTGTTGGGCGTACTCGAGCTCGTAGATCACCGAAGTGTTGTCGGTCACTTTGTACTTGCCGGCGAACTCGGCACCCCAGGTCGAGGTGGAATTGCCGAAACTGTTGGCCTGCGTGTAATCGAGCAGGTAGGTGTAGAGGGTCAACTTGTTGGTCTTGGCGAGCTTGAATCCGACATTGAACAGGTTGCTCGACATTTCAGCGGTGGCGCCGGTGATCCGATTCACCTGGTCCACATAGCTGTAGAAGAAGTCGACCCGTTTGAGTGAGGAGTTCGAAAAGGTGAAAGCGTCGAAGGACTGGTGGTGCTGTCTCCATCCCACGTTACCGACGAACCGCGCATCGCCGACGATGATCTCCTCACGACCCAACTGCAGCTTGTTGGCGGCGTTCTGCCATTGCAGGTATGCCTGATTGACCTTGGCGATTTTTGGATCGGCGACCGTGGGTCTGTCGGTGACGCCGTTACTCAGGGTCCCGAATCCGGCGTTGCGGTAGAGGTCGTTGCCGATGACGCTCACCCATTCCCCTTCGAGGAGGAAGCTCAGGCCCTTCCAGGCCTCGGACCGGTACCCGAGAGCCGTGCGCAGTGTGGAAGCGTGAGCCTCCTTGTCGAAGCGATCGCTCTCCTCCACATTCTCGTAGCGATATCGGAGACTGAGGTAGGGCTTGCCCTTGATGACCGCTTCGGCGAAGGTGAGCTCTTCTTGCCCTTCCTCCGGCGCTTCCTCGGCGACCAGGGGCATGGCAGGAGCCATCAGCAGTGCCAGCAGGGCACCGAGCATCAGTAGGCGCGTCATGGAATTCCCCCTCTTCCTGAAGATTTCAACCCTAACAGAGATGGAGGCTGCTTTCACCACCAAGTGTATGGAGTGGGGCCGTGGGCTGCTATGACCGAAATCAGTTTTTGGCAGTGGAGCAGTGGAGCAGTGAGGCAGTGAGGCAGTGGGGCAATGAGGGCGTAGAGGCGTAAGGGCTTAGGGGGCGACTCCATGACAGGAGTCTTGAAGCGGCCGGACCTGTGCCGGCCGGGGACGGAGGGTGATTGGTTATGTGGAAGAAAGCTTCTCGACCTCGGCGATCTGTTTCGGTATGGGCTCGCCCAGGACCCGGTGGCCGTCTGCCGTTACCAGGACATCGTCCTCGATCCTCACGCCGCCAAAGTCCTTCCAACCTTCGAGCTGATCGTAGTTGATGAACTCGGCGTGCCGATTCTCCTCGCGCCACTGGTCGATGAGATCGGGAATGAAGTAGAGGCCGGGCTCGACGGTCACGACAAATCCCGGTTTGAGGGCCCGTGCGAGACGCAGGGAGCTCCGTCCAAACTGGGAATTTCGCTCGGCTTCGTCGCCGTAGCCCACCAGGTCTTCACTCAGGCCTTCCATGTCGTGAACGTCCAGCCCCATCATATGGCCGAGACCGTGTGGAAAGAACAGGGCATGGGCCCCCGCGGCCACCGACTCCTCGACATCCCCCTTCATGAGGTCCATCTCCTGCAGGCCTTCGGTGAGACGCTTGCAGGCCAGCAGATGGACATCCTCGAACCGGGTCTCGGGCTCGATCGCTGCGATCCCGTCCATCTCAGCCCGCAGGACCGTCTCGTAGACTTGTCTCTGTCGATCATTGAAGGGCACACCGATCGGGAACGTCCTGGTGATGTCACTGGCATAGTGCGTCAGGGAATTGGCGCCGGCATCCAAAATCACCAGATCCCCCTCCTCCAGAACGTTTCCGTGCTGGTGATTGTGGAGGACCTCCCCGTGCTTCGAGAAGATGATCGGGAAAGCCAGCTCTGAGCCCTGACTGCTCACCAGCCCATCGATGGCCCCGACCACCTCTTGCTCCTTCATTCCGGGTCGGCTCATGCGCATGGCCAGGATGTGCATGTTGGCAGCGATCTCGAGAGCCTTCTCGATTTCAGCCACCTCCTCGTCGGACTTCAACAGCCGCTGCTCGATGACGGCGCGGATCAACTCCTGGGAAACACACTGCTCGACGTCAGAGCTCGGGATCTTGAGCAGCTTCTCGGCCTTCAGGATCGTCTCTGCCCGGTTGGGAGGAAGGAAATGGACACTTCGTCCGATCTCGGTTCCTTCGTCAATCATGACCTCGAGCTTCGAAAATGGGTGGCACTCCGTAACACCCACACGGGCACCCAGCTCTGCGAGGGTGGGCTGCGGTCCTATCCACACGATCTCCTCGAGGCTGGCGTCGTTGCCGAACAGCGAGACCGTGTCGCTGCCGATGTCGATCACCCCCGCCAGTCCCGGGGAATCGATGCCGAAGTAGTAGAGAAACGAGCTGTCTTACCGAAAGGGGTAGGGGTTGTCCAGATAGTTCATCGGGCTTTCGTCATGGCCCAGGAACAGGATCAGTCCGGAGCCCATGGCTTCCTTCAGGTGAAGGCGCCGCTCGACATAGGTCTCTGTTGCCAGCATTGGAATTCCCTCCAAATTCGATAGGCAGCACTTGCAGGTGCCAGCGTTATCTTCGAATCAAATCCGCCGAGATCGGCTCTGGATTCCATACCTCGGCTGGGTAGAGGAAGTCTATACAATCAGCAGCTGAGATGTGCAGCGCCAGTGAGGTCCAGAAGTGGGCTGGAACCGTGTGTGACAGGTGTCAGTTCGAGGACGCGATCGCCCGGCAGGCGGAGTCGGGAGAGGTAGTCGACATCGGTAGAGAACCGCTATGACCGAGAGTCTCTTTCCAGCCGCAATCGAGGTGGTGGATTCCCACACCGAAGGGGAGCCGACCCGGGTGGTGATCGATGGGTGGCCAGCCTGCGATGGTGAGTCGATGCAGGCTCGTCGGGACTTTCTCGAGGTCCATCACGACCACCTGAGACGGGCCGTGGTCTGCGAGCCGCGCGGTCACGACGCCGTCGTCGGGGCACTGCTGACACCACCGGTGGAGGACGGCTCCCACGCAGGGGTGATCTTCTTCAACAACGTCGGATATCTCGGGATGTGCGGGCACGGCTTGATCGGAGTCGTGCGGACACTGGCGCACCTGGGCCGATTGAAGACGGAGGAAGTCCGTCTCGACACGCCGGTAGGTCGGGTGGCTGCCGAGCTTGGAGCCGACGGCACGATCACCATCGAGAACGTACCGGCTCGGTGTCATTCGCTGGACGTCGAGGTCGATGTGCCGCGCCTGGGCCGGTTGGTGGGTGATGTGGCCTGGGGTGGAAACTGGTTCTTTCTCACCCATCTCGAGGGGCACCCGCTCGAGTTGGAAGGTGTCGATCGACTGCTTGAAACCACGTCGCTCATCCGCGCCCGTCTGGACGAGCTCAGACTGGTGGGAGACGACGATCTGATCGATCACGTGGAGCTTTTTGGTCCACCGGTTCGCGAGGATGCGGACAGCCGCAACTTCGTGCTCTGCCCGGGCGGAGAATACGATC
>JAUWSP010000010.1 GCA_030610025.1 Acidobacteriota bacterium
GGGTAGCGGCTCAGCCGGAGGATCTGGCGAGGAAAGACTCGAGGCGCTGGCTGAATCTGGGGGCGACCTCGAGATGGGGCTGGCTGCCGCTGTCTTCGAATACGTCCAGCTCGACCGACGGCACCTGATGCAGCCAGAGGTCCGCGGTCTCGACCGGTGGGGTTCTGGCATGGCGCCCCCAGGCGAGCCAGAGAGGCGCTTTAAGGCGTGAGGTGGCCTCGGCGATGCTGTGATTCAGATAGCCGCTCAGAAAGGCCGCCAGAGGAGCGTGAGCCCCGGGCTGATGGCTGGATCGATAATAGTAGTCGAGCCTGGCAGCATCGACCTTCTCTGGGGCCTGGAAGACCTCCCTGCGGAGGTACTGGCCGAGGGCAGCCCGGCTGGTGACCAGATTGAGACTCGATCTTCCGAGTACCGGGAACCGCAACAGCCGATGAATCAGAGCGTCCCGCATGTCGGGTTCGTCGCGGCGACCCTCGATTCCGACCGGCCCGACGAGGCCCAGATGGCTTACCAGATCGGGATGATCGACCGCTACCTGGACGGCGTAGGCGGCTGGCAGTCCGGCGGCCACCAGGATGCAGCGCTCCATGACTACGTCGCGTAGGAAGTCGATCAGAAGCTGAATGTAGAGCTCGCCGTCGTAGGTGATGGCGGGTTTGTCCGACCTTCCCCAACCCAGAAGATCCGGCGCGTAGACGCGATAGCTGCGCGCCAGAACCTCGCTGGCAGGTCTCCATTCCTCGGAGTCGTGACCGGGACCGAAACTGTGCAAGAGCACCAGTGGGGTGCCCAGGCCGAAGCGCTGAAAGGAGATATCACCCTCCTGCCAGGCGAATCTCTCCTGGCGCCCCCAGGCGGGATAGCCTAGCTTCTCGCTACGTCGGGCAATCAGGGCGTTGGCGAGAGCTGGCAGACCGACTGCCGCGCCCCCGAAGAGGAGGCCTTTGACCAGGCGCCTCCGTCGGCCAGAACTCCCCTTGCCGTTGGAGCTCTCGGTTACCATGACCGGGGACAATAGCACGGTGGCGGTTAAGAGGGTCGAGGCCCCTACAGGCCAATCTGGGGCCAGGTAGAATGGGGCCCGTTGACACCATGATGGGAGAGCCCTGAAGGAGAGCCCAGAAGATGAAGCGGAGTATTGTCCGACTCGGTCATCCTGCCCTACGCTCGCGAGCCGAGCCCATTGCCCCGGAGTTGCTGGCGTCCGACGAGCTGCAAACCCTGATCGGCGAGCTGATCGAAACACTGGAACCCAGGTCGGGAAGCGGGCTGGCTGCTTCCCAGGTAGGCGCCAGCCACCAGATCCTGGTGCTGTCTCCGACAGAGGGCGAAGGCATCGAGCAGCCCGGGTCGAAATTGGTGGTCGTCAATCCGTTGTTGGAGCCAGAGCACGCCGATCTGGTCTATGACTGGGAGAGTTGCCTTTCCGTGCCAGGTCTCAAGGGCCTGGTTCCCCGTTATCCCAAGGTGCGGCTGCGGGGGCTGAACGCCCAGGGCGAGTCGCTGGACCTGACGCTGGATGGGCCGCTGGCTCGGCTCGTCCAACACGCCTACGATCACCTCAATGGCGTCGTCTTCCTGGACCGCATGAGAGATCTCAAGTCCCTCGCCTTCAGTGAAGAATGGGGGCTCTACCTGGCCGACTCGAGCGACGCTGCCTGAGCGCCTCGGATGTCTCGCGATCTGGTAGTGATTTGGGCTGGGCGGCACCGTCGAGACGAGTGGGAGAAGCTCTGCGAACCTCTCAGGCGACGGATCTCTCGGCACATACGAATCCGAGAGGTCGTGGTGAAGCCGAAAGCCAGCCGTGGGGATCTGGAGCGCCAGAGAGCGGAAGGTGAAGCTCTCATGGCGGCAGTGCCCGAGGGGGCATGGACGATTGCACTCGACCGTCAGGGGAAGATGCGGAGCTCCCCCGATCTGGCGATCTGGTTGCAGGCCCGCGTAGATGACTGGAGCGGGCCGTTGGTTTTCCTCATAGGATCTGACCTGGGGCTGGCGAAAAGTGTTCTGTCACAAGTGCGTGAGCGCATGTCCTTCGGCCCTCTGACGCTTCCACACGAGCTGGCGAGGCTCGTTCTGCTCGAGCAGCTGTACAGGGGACTAGCGATCAACGCCGGAATAAAGTACCATCGCGTGCCGTTGTAGATTGCCCGATCTTCAGTCGAGTCAAGTGTGAAAGGAGCGCGGTAGGTGGCAAGAACGTCTGGAGCCAAAAAAGCTACGAAAAAGAAGCCCAATTCCTTCGAGATCTTCCGCAAGAAGCTGGTTGACAATCAGACGGAGATCCTCAATCTCTACGAGCGTGATTTGAAGGTGGGGCAGGAAGCCAGCGACGATGGTACCGAGGACATCGTCGATCGAGCGAACAATTCCTACAACCGAGAGTTCATGTTCGCTCTTTCGGACGCCGAAAGGCAGATGTTGTTGGAGATCGAAGACGCTCTGGAGCGCTTGGATGGAGGCGAGTACGGTTCCTGTCTCAACTGTTCCGACACGATTCCCAAGGCCCGGTTGCGGGCCGTACCCTGGACACGATACTGCATCGACTGCCAGGAGCAGGCCGAGCAGGGCGTCATTCTGGAGGCCTAGAGGCTTCAAGGACGCCAGTGTGAATCGCTGATGCGAATTCGGACGGTCATTGGCACGCTCATAGCACTGGTCCTCGTTGTCCTCGTCGCCTACCTCACACAACACAACATCGGGTTGCTGAGCCAGCCGTTCGCGCTGACAAATCAGCGCACGGTACCACTCTACGTGGTGGTCGTGGCTGCGTTTCTCGTCGGTTTCCTGCCGATCGTGTCCATCCTGGTGGTGCAGGCTCTGAAGCGCGACCTGGCGGAGAGGCGCGGGCGGCAGTTCGAACGGGAGGCCAACAGCGCCCGCAGCAGCTTTCGCCGTGCCCTGGACTATCGGTCCGATAACCAGTGGCAGAAAGCGGCTGAAGAGTTCGAAGTGGCTCTGGCCGCTCAACCGGAAGACTTCACGGGCCTGCTTCACCTCGGTGAGGTGCTGCGTCGGCAGGGGCGAACCGAAGAAGCGATAGAGCTGCATCGCCGGGCCTCGGTGTTGTATCCACAAAGCGTGGCCGTGCTGTACGAGATGGCCGAGGACTACACCGCCCAGGGGTCACCCGAGGTAGCGCAGGAGATCCATGAGCGCATCTTGCGTGACTTTCCGGGTAGTGGTCTGCACATCCTGCGGCAGCGCAGGGGTTCGGCTCTCGAAAGGAGAGATTGGCCAGAAGCGCAGCGTCTTCAAGAGGCTATCGCCACGCTGGTAGGGGAGGTCGGTGAGGCGGCCGATAGCGGCCCCGAGGCGGGAATCGAGCGAGGTCTGGCCTACGAACTGGCGGTCCGGGCATTGGACAACGAGCAGTTCTCCGTGGCGAAGAGCGCCTTCGAGAAGATCCTGTCCGAGGAGCCAGGATTCGTTCCAGCCCGAATCATGTTGGGAGAAACGCTGTTGCTGGAAGGGGACGGGGCGGGGGCGGTGTCAGAGTGGCGCCTGGGATTCGAGACCACCGGCAGCCCTACGTTTCTGCAGCGTATCGAGGACCACTTCATCGAGCGAGGCGATCCGCTACAGGCGATCGAGACCCTTCACGCAGTCATCGCCAACGCGGAGAACGATCTGCAGCCGAGGTTGTTTCTGGGTCGACTCTACAATCGGGTCGAGATGAACGACGAGGCCCTTCGGATCCTGCAGGCAGTTCGCGAGCGAGTCCGCCGGTCCCCCATCTACCACTATCTCCTGGCCCGTCTACATGAGCGCCGAGGTGAGCTGGAAAAGTAGGTGGAGGCCTATGTGACCTGTAGCGAGCAAGCCGGCATTCCGGTGTCGGAGTACATCTGTCGTATCTGCGGTAGCACGGAGTCGTCGTGGCAGGCGCATTGCGACCAATGTGGCGCTTGGAACTCGATCGAGGTCGACCTGGATGAGGAGCGGCTCTCGGTGTCGGATCTCGGTCTCAAGGAGCGCCCTGTCTGGACTGCCTGGCAGGATAGGCCCAACGGAACCAGATAGCCGTAGCGATAGTCTCTTGGGGCGCCAACGTCCCACCAGCCTTGAAGATAGACCCTGCGCCATGTCCGAAGCACTAGAGGCCGTTCTCAGATCCATCGACGAAGGACAGAACCTGCCTTTGTATCTGGTGGCGGGCGACCGGGTTCTGGCCGAGCCCGCAGCCATTCAGCTTGGCCAGGCGCTCGGAAAGTCCGTTGGCTGCGAGCCGGAGATCCATCGTCGCCCGGCTGACCTGGGTTCCGTGCTGGCCGATCTCAAGACCTACTCTCTCTTCGCCCCCGCCAAGGTCGTCGTGGTTGTCGAGTCCTCGGTCCTGGCCGACTCCGGCGCGGCTGCGGATCTGTTGGACGAGGCTGTCGAGGCACTCCCGGTGGGCAGGGAGACCGTGGAGTTGTCAACCGCGGAAAGACGAGCCGCTGGACGACTGCTCCAGACGCTGCGCCTTTTTCAGATCGATCCCGCGACGGCCGCCCCTGAAGAGGTTCTCTCCAGCCTGCCCCCCTGGGCCTTGAAGGGAGGTACCCGCTACAGGCAGGCCCACGGGAATCGTCCGAGGGGTCCACGGCAGGTCGAGGAGGTCCGGGCCCAGCTGGCCGAGCTTTTGGACGCAGCCCTGTCGAACGGGTTGCGCGGTTGGGCCGATACCGATGTCGGTGAGCTGGTCGATGCGGTCGAACGGGGACTTCCCGACGGACATGCGCTGGTTCTGGCGGAGAGTGCGGTTGCGAAGCAGCACCCCCTGGTCGAGACCCTGCAGGCTCAGGACGCTCTTGTGGCGGTGGGTCGAGTCGCGGTAGCAAAAGGCGGCGGCTGGCAAGGTGTGGAGCTCCTCTCCGGTGAGTTGCAACGGGAGACCGGGGTCGGCATTGCCGGGCCTGCCCTGCAGGAATTGGCTCGCCGGACCATCGTTCGAAGCACCGCCAGGGGGTCCGGCCCGGACGCGGTCGATGCCGACTCTACAGCGCGCTTCGCTGCCGAGTATCGCAAGCTGGCAACGATGGTGTCGGGCGACTCCATCGATCGGCAGCTGGTCGAGGCCACGGTGGAGGATAGGGGTGATGAGGACGCCTGGAAGATTCTCGATGCGATCGGCGCCGGGGACCTGCAAGATGCTCTTCACCGTATGCACCGGCTCTTGAGCTCGGCGGAGGATCCGATTGCCGCCCGCTTGTCGTTCTTCTCGCTGATCGCCTCTTTCGGTCGGCAGCTCGCTGCTGTTGTGGCTCTATTGGAGTGTACTGGGGTGCCCAGAAACGAGACGAGCTATCCGCGATTCAAGACGCAGATCGCTCCTGCATTGCAATCGGACACCGCAGAAGGCCTGAAGAGTCCGGTCGCCAAGCTTCACCCCTATCGCTTGTTCAGGGTCTATCAGACGGCTTGCAAGATCCCGGCCTCCGAGATTGCCGATCTGCCGTCGCGTATCCTGCAAACGGAGCTCAGGCTCAAAGGCGAGAGCAGCGAGCCGGACGCGGCTCTGACGGCCCTGATCTGCGACCTGGCCTCTGCATCCCATCGTGCCTGAGCTACCAGAGGTCGAAGTGCTGCGCCGCAGCCTGGAACCTCGAATCCGCGGCAAGCGGATCGAGACCGTGCGAGTTTGGAGCAGCGCACTTCGGGAACCTGTGAACGGCCAGATTCTCCGTCGTCGACTGATGGGTCGTAGAGTTCTCGGGGCAGACCGGCGAGCCAAGTACCTGCTCTTGCACGTCGAAGGGGGCTCGACCCTCGTGGTGCACCTGGGGATGAGCGGCCAGCTGACCCTCGTGGGCAAGGCCGAGCCTCGCCAGGCACACGAGCATGTTGGCTTCTTCCTGACTTCTGGCGAGCGACTCCGATTTCGCGACCCAAGGCGATTCGGGCTGGTCTTCGCTCTGCCGACGGCTCGACTGCTGACAGACCGGCACTTCCGACACCTCGGTGTCGAGCCCCTGGGGCCATCGTTCTCGGGCCAGGTCCTGGCGGCGCGAGCCGAAGGCCGGCGGGGTCCGGTGAAGAACTACCTCATGGATGCCCGTGTTGCCGTGGGGGTCGGCAACATCTATGCCTCAGAGGCTCTCTTCGACGCCGGTATCCATCCGCGCAGATCGGTAGGCCGAATCTCGGCGGCGAGTTGGCAGAGGCTTGCCAGGTCCGTCAGGCACACACTCGGCCAGGCAATAGAGCAGGGTGGAACGACTCTCAACGATTTCACTGACGGAAGTGGAAATGAGGGCTATTTCCAGGTTTCTCTCGAGGTCTATGGTCGCTCTGGTAAGGATTGTTCCCGCTGCTGTGCCGTTATCCGAAAGATCGTGCAAGCGGGCAGGAGCACCTACTACTGTCCGCGATGTCAGAGGTAACTGGAGGGAGGGCGCTTTGATCGTGAAAGGGGTTCTGCTCGACATGGGGGGTGTGGTCCTGGAGATGGCCGGTGCCCGGGGCTTTCCTGTCGAGAGATTGGATTGGCGAGGGCGTGAAGCCATGGTTCGGCTCATCAGGGCACAGGGCGGCAGGCTGGGCCGGGATGATCTGGAGACCCTGCTCTTTACTCCCTGGCGTCTCGACTATCAGCGGCGTGTCGCAATGGGCCGCGAAGCAGCTTGGGAGCCGCATCTGGAGAGACTGCGTGGAGCGGCTGGGATTACGACTCCCGACCTGCAACTTCTGGAGGCATGGTTCCGCCCCTATGGCGAGCAGCTACGACCCATCGCAGGCGCTGTCGAAGCCCTCGAGAGTCTGAGAGCCAGCGGGTTCGAGCTGGCCCTGGTCTCCAACGTACCTTTGCCAGGTGCTCTTTACGAGCAGGTCCTGCGTCGCCACGGCCTCTCGGACACCTTTCGATCTCGGCGGTTCAGCTACGACTGTGGCACCCGCAAGCCCTCCCCGGCACTGCTGAGGAGGGCTCTGCAGGATCTGGGTGTCGGCAAAGAAGCGTCGATCATGGTCGGAGATCGCCGAGATCGCGACATTGGCGCTGGTCGAGCGGCCGGCCTGGCGACGGTCTGGATCCGGGGTGAGTTCGATGACGGTCCGGCAGCCGACGCCGAGATCGGATCGCTGGCGGATTTGCCCGAGCTCCTGGGGTCCTGGACCGACGGCTGAAGTCGAAGCAGAGCGGCTGCCGAGATAAGATCGGATGGATGCTCGAAACGGGACGGACGATACCGGTCGCTCTTGGAGTGGCCGGTGGCACGGGCTCCGGAAAGACGACAGTTGCGCAGGCCATCTTGCGCGCCGTCGGCCCCGGCCGGATTGCATCCCTGGCACAGGACAGCTACTACAAGGACATCGAGTGGAGCTCGGATGAGGAGCTGTTGCGGCACAACTTCGACCACCCCGAAGCGGTGGATACCGATCTGCTGGTGAGTCATCTGCTGGCACTCAAGGCAGGAGAGCCAGCCGAGGTGCCAATCTACGACTTCGTGGCCCATGCCCGCACCGAGCGCAGCGAGAGGGTCGAGTCGCACCCGGTGATCCTGATCGAGGGAATCCTGCTGTTGGCCGAGCCGCGAATCCGGGAGCTGCTGGACTTCAAGATCTATGTCGATACCGCAGCGGATATCCGGTTGATTCGTCGTCTACGCAGGGACATGAACGAACGGGGTCGAAGTCTCGAGGATATTCTGCGCCAGTATGTGACCACGGTTCGGCCCATGCACGAGGAGTTTGTCGAGCCTTCCAAGCGCTGGGCCGATGTCATCGTGCCCGAAGGAGGAGAGAACCGGGTCGCTCTCGAGATGGTCATCGCTCGCATCGAGCAACTCCTGACGAACGATCAGCCAGAGTAGGGTCCTGGGGCCCTGAGGCTGGGGTCCTGGATACCCCCCTGTCGCGTTGAGGTTCGTCCGGGTGGTCCGCAGGGGCTATCCTCCCTTCCGCTGCAAGAACCCCGTGGAGGTCCCCACGCCGAACTCTGGATGCGTATCCGGGAGCATGGGATCGACCAAGGGGTCTCCTGAGTCTGCGGCCTCACCCGACCATGCCCCTCCGACTCAGGAGACCCCTTGTCCGATCTGTCACCGTCGGTTCCGAGAGGTTCGTTCGGGTGGTTCGACAGGGGGTGCCGAGTCGAGCGCAGCGCAAGGGCCTTCACAGAGCACAAGAGATCCCGCGCGATGACGAGACAAGGGGGCGGCCCGCCCGTCGAAGTCTGAGTAGCCGACACCGTCCCCCTGCGAATCACCCGGACGGACCTCCACACGACATGCGGCTCAGATTGACGCGCCAACGGCCGGAAGGGTCGCCGGCCATTTCAACCCACAGGGTGGGGTGTGGGCATCAGGGGTGGAAGGGCCAGAAGACAGGAATCAGGACCGAGGCCAGAATCCAGAAGATCAGGGTCAGCGGCGCACCGGCCCTGAGATAGTCGTTGAATCGATAGTTCCCTGGGCTGAAGACCATGGCGTTGGTCTGGTAGCCCATGGGGGTCATGAAGCTGGCCGAGGCAGCGTAGGCGACGGCCATGAGGAACGGCTTCACGTCTACCTGCAGGGCTGCGGCTGCGCTGAAGGCGATCGGCACCATGAGCACGGCTGTGGCGTTGTTCGAGAAGACCGAGGTCAGCAGCGATGTCGCCAGGTAGAGCACCGACAACATGACGAATGCACCGTAGGTCTCGCCAATCCAACCCAGCCCGTCTCCGATCATCGTCGCCAGGCCGGTGTTCTCCATGGCGATTCCCAGGGGCAAAATGGCCGCGAGCAGGAAGATCACGGTCCAATCAATGGATCGATAGGCCTGCTGAATCGTGATGCGGTGGGTGATCAGCAGAGTAACAGCGCCCAAAATGGCGGCCTTGAGAATCGGCATCAAGCCGGTGGCGGCGAGGAGCACTACAGCGACAATGGTGAGAATGTTGATCCACCATCGCGCCGCCAGCCGGATCTTCAGGTCTCGTTCTCCCAGGGGGACGAAATCGTCCATTTCATAGAGCGCCTCGACTCTGGAGCGGGGGCCGAAGATGAGCAGGGTATCCCAGGGGACCAGCGGAATTCGCGCCAGCTTGTCCCGTATCAGCTCACCCGTACGCCGCAACGCCAGAACGAAGCAGCCGAAGCGGCGGCGGAAGTCGATCTCCTTCAAGGTCGAGCCGACCAGCTGTGAAGAGGGGTCGAGCTGGACCTCGGCGAGGATCGTGTGCTCATCGCTGAGATCGGTGTCGCTGAGCTTGATGTCGGTGAGCAACAGCAAGCCGAAGGTCTCCTTCAGCGTCAGAATGTTCTCCATCGGTCCGCGGACCAGAAGAATGTCATCGACTTGCAGCGGGGTGAGGCGCAAGTTGGTCGAGATCTTCTCTTGCCCGCGGATGATCTCGATGACATTGATCTGGTACCTCTCGCTGATCTGCTCCCGGACCACCGTGCTGCCTTCGATCTTCGAGCCCGCTGGAACCCTGAGCTCGGTGAGGTAGCCGCTGAGGTGGTACTTGCGAGTCAGGCTGGACAGCACGACCCTCGAGGGCAGGAGTCGCATGGGCCCCAGGATGTTGTAGACGGTCCCGACCACCACGAAGACGATGCCAAGGGCGAAGAACTCGAAGACCCCGAAATCCCCGCGGCCGCGCTCGGCTGACAGCGAGCTCACCAGCAGGTTCGTGGACGTTCCCAGGAGGGTACAGGTACCCCCGATGATGGCCATGTAGGAAAGTGGCAGAAGGATCTTCGACGGGCTGAATCGATAGTGCCGTGCCAGGTGAATGGCCACCGGCATGAAGACTCCGACCGCGGCGGTGTTGTTGATGAAGGCGGAGATGAAGCCAACCAGGAGTAGCAGCAGGACCGAGGCCCCGATCGCCGACGAGCCACTGTGCTCGGCGATCCTGTAGCCCAACTTGGTTACCAGTCCGCTGTGTACGAGCCCCGCGCTGAGGATGAACATCATCATCACGGTGATGACCGCAGGATTCGAGAAGCCGGAGACAGCTTCCTCGGGACTCACCAGATTGAACAGCAACAGGAGGCCGAGACAGGTCAGGGCAATCACGTCCATGCTCATCCATTCGCGCACGAATGCGACGATGGTGAACAGAATGATCCCCAACAGCAGGATGAGTTCCAGATTGAGGCTCATGGCGGTATAGCTCTCTCCCACGCACCCCGATCTTAGCAACGCGATCGGTTCCCGACGGTGCTGTTTGATAGCGAGGCCGGGGGACCCATACAATGGGCGCTCAGGAAGGACTCCAACCATGATTGCGAAGACCCTGAAGATCGTATTTCTCTGTCTGGTGCCCATCCTTGCTCTGGTTGGGTGCGAATCGTCCGAGCCACCGGTTGCCGGCCTGCAGGTCGAGCCCGATCAACTGCGACTGCCCTTTCCCGGCGTCATCGATCTCGAGTTGAGTTGGGCGATGGAACTGCCATTGGACGGGCTGCAAGGCCGACCTCTCGTCTTCGTCCACCTCGTCGATGAGCAGGGTGATGTGCTCAGGACATTCGATCACGCCCTGGATTTCGAGTGGCAACCGGGGCAGCGTCAGCAGTACGTGATCCGTCTCCACCAATCAGCCCTCGCCCCTCCGGTGGAGCCCGGCACCTACGGCCTGACCATGGGCCTGTATGACTCGGCTGACCAGAGGTGGCCGCTTCGGGTCGATGGAAAGCAAGTCGGTCGAAACGAGTATCGCGTTGCAGAGGTAGAGGTCGGAGGCGCCTCGCAGGAGTCTCCGATGTTCTTCTTCTCGCCGGCCTGGTTACCCCTCGAAAGTGGTCTGGATGCGCAAGTCGTGGCCCGCAGGTGGCTCGGCGACGCAGAGGGGACCATTCGGGTTACCGAGTGTCCCAAGAGCGGCAGGATCTGGATGCTGATCCGAATCCCGAGCGCCGAACCCGGGGCCTCTCGGGTAGCTCTCGATGACGAGGCCTCCGCTCCGGAGGTCCGAATCACCAGTACCTGCGGTCTGGAAGAGATCTGCGTGTCCGGCCCGGGCTTTCACGAGATCGAGATCTCCCTCCTGGAGGCGGACAAGGAACTGTTGGAGGAATGCGAGCTGCGGCTCGAGCCCAATTTTCATCTGCTCGAGGACGATGCGCTGACCAAGCGGTCCATGGCGCTCGAGGTTCTCGCCTGGGCCGAATAGAGCAGAACGTATCGGTCTTGCTTTACCTACTGGCTCATCGAGAGGGCCAGAGTCTTGGAAATCGGTAAGCCCTCCACCGAGCCGAGGGGCCGCCAGACCTCGACGCCGTCCTCCGTCTTGATCTCCATCCACTGAGCCGCCGCCAGGGTCACCTCGATGCCGAGCTTGCCATCCGAGGGCGGGGGCCTCGAGGTTTCTGTGCTCCAGAAGTTGTAGAGCGGAATCTCGACAGTTTCGCCCGCCGGCAACGGAAACATGAAGAGCTGGTTCTTGTAGACGGGTAGCTCCTGGTCGTTGATCTTGACCTTGAAATCCAGTTGCGAGGCCGTTCGGTCTCCCCCGTTCGCGAGCTTGACCGTCAGCTTGCATAGAGTATCCGGGCCGGGAGTGGCAGGCTCGACAGTGATGGCCTCGACGGTGATGGAGGAGGGCTCCTGTGCGGTCGCAGGTCTGCCGAGCATCAGACTGCTGATGGCCAGCGTGGCGAACAGGAGGCTGATATCCAGGCTGCGGCGCGACAGGGTTCGAATCTTGCGAGTGGGCGACATCATGATTTGGCGATCTTATCGAAGTCGAGTGTGGGAATCTCGGTGCCAGATACATCCCCAGCCCTCTGTGGTCGAGGTAGCCCAAAGTGCGCCCGTCGAGGCGAGGCCGGAATAGAAGCATGGAGAGCGCGGGTTGATTGGAGTGGAGCCTGAGTCCCATGACCATCGAGAACGATCGAGTCGAGCGACCGGGGAGGATGGTGAGGGTGGCTCTCTCGGCTGTGGCATTGAGCGCCGGAGTAGCCGCCGCTCGATACTGGCTCGATCGAGTGCAGCACTCCAGGCTCTTCAAGCCAGATCACTTTCCGAATGGCATCTGGAACCCTGGGGCGTTCGGTTTGCCGGCACAGGATCTTTGGTTCTCGACCGAAGACGGTATGCGGCTACACGGCTGGTGGGTACCCCATCCGAGGGCCCGAGGCACCGTTCTCTATTGTCATGGCAGCACCGGGAGTATTGCGCATCGAATCGGAATCTTCCGCGAGCTTTGGGGTCTGGAGGTCGACTTCTTCGCCTTCGACTACCGGGGCTATGGGCGAAGCACGGGGCAGCCCACGGAGGAGGGGCTCTATCTGGATGTGCGCGCGGCCCATGACCACCTGACGCGAGACCTCGGATGCCGAGCCGAGGAGATCCTGCTCCTGGGTCACTCGTTGGGTGGCGCGGTCGCGATCGACTGCGCCCTGGACCGGAAAGTGGCGGGGCTCGTCGCCCAGTCCACCTTCACCCACATCCGAGATGCGGCGCGAGCGCTTTTTCCAACTCTGCCGATTCACCTGGCGGCCCGTCGCCAGTTTCGAAGCATCGACAAGGTTGCCGAGCTCGAGATCCCGAAATTGTTCATTCATGGCGAGTCCGACGAGACCGTGCCCCTGGAGTTGGGAAAGAGGCTCTTCGAATCGGCCAGTGAGCCGAAGGACTTCTATCTGGTTCGCCGTGGCGGACACAACGACTTGCATCTCTATGGCGGCCGGAGATATCTGCGCCGCCTCTCCCGTTTCCGAGACCGCTGCTTGAGTCAACAGGGTCCTGGGTACTGAAGCGGCCGCCGCCTCTGGCGGCCGATCTCTGAGGCAGTGAAGGCAGTGAGGGCCCAGCAGAACAGCGGTGCAAGGGCGGGTGTGTGGGTCAGCCGAGGGCGTCGTAGATCGCCGTCGTCAGGGCTCTCATGCGGCGCAGATGAGAGGCCTCGTCGGGGGTGCCGTTGAGGAGGATGACGACCGCGACCTGTCGCTCGGGATCGGCGAAGGCCGTCGAAGATCGGTAGCCGCTGTGACCGTAGGCGCGGGCCGAGGCCCTGGGCCAATGTCCGTAGCTCGACGTTCTTTCCTCCTCGGGCCCGTTGATTGCGAACCCGAGTCCCCAGTCGATGGTCTGCCGAAAGGTCTTGTCGAAGAGCCCGGACCGATGCCGGGCCGTCAAGGCTTCCACGGTCTGGGGCAGGAGAATCTGGACACCCTTCCAGGTGCCGCCCTTCAGGAGCATCTCGTAGAAGCGCCCCAGCTCACGAGCTGGTCCCCAGCCGTTGCCTCCGGGCGAGCAGCGAGTCACGCGCTTCTCCGAGCTCCAGTTGAGAGCGACCGGCTCGTCGGGCTGGGTGTCGAAGAGGGGTGCCAGGCGATCGCCATAGTGCGCGAACGTGTCAGCGCTCATTCCGATCCACGAGTCCCGCATGCCGAGCGGCTCGAAGATCTCTCGACGAACGTACTGCTCGAAGGGCCTGCCGTCCGCCCTGCGAACGAGCTCACCGAGGATGAACCAACTGGCGGTCAGGTGGTATCCGGCGGTCTTCCCGGGCACCCATCGGGGCTCCAGTCGCCCCCCACAGATCTTGGCGATGATCTCTTCCCAGGAGGCCCTGGGCCACCCTACATCGAGCATCCTGATGCCACCGGTATGCGTCAACAGATGCCGGATCGTGATGCTCTCCTTGCCCCGAGCTCCGAATTCCGGGATGTGATCCGCAATTCGATCATCCAGGGCCAGCAGACCACGCTCCCAGAGTTGGGCGATGGCGACAGCGGCTACCGGCTTGGAGGAGGACATCCAGAGCATGAGATGCTCGCTCGTCATCGGCTCTTCAGCCCGCGCTTGCCCAAAGGCCTGCTCGAAGACGAGCTCACCGTGCTGGGAGACGAATATCTGACCACCCAGGTGGTTTCCGGCCGAGATGCCGTCGTGGATCGCCCGGCTTGTGTGCCTCACGAGTCGATCCAGCCAGGGCTCTTCCAGATGCCGATTTTGTCGAAGGTGATCGTTCCGCTGTTCAACCGAGGTGATCTCCTGATAGATTCCCGCAATTATGTTGAATTTTCAAAGGAAACTCGACTTTCTGAAGCTCGTTCTTGCCGGCTGCCTCGTCCTCTCGGTCGGTTTGATTCCGACCACTTCCTGGGCCCAGGTCGATCTCGAAGAGGGCGAGGAGTTGGGTTGGGCCAACTCCACCGATCTGAGCCTGGTCGTTACTGTAGGCAACTCCAGCACTGAGACTCTGGGCTTCAATAACCACCTGCAGCGACTTTGGAGCAACGCGCGCTACTCGTTACGAATCGAGGCGGTCCGGACGAATACCGCCGACGACCCGTTCGCCGTCGAGATTCCGAACAGTGGTGGCGAATTCGACGTCGAGTACCCGGGAAAGGAGCTCGACGTCGAGCGGTACTTCATCGAGAATCGCTACGACCGCAACATCACGGAGCGGTTCTTCTGGAACGCCGGCGTCAGCTGGGAGCGCAACAAGAACGCCGGAATTCTGAATCGTTATGTCGGCTTTGCGGGCGTCGGCAACCTTTGGTGGAGCCGCGAGGATCTCAAGTTCTCCACGACCTACGGACTCAGTTACACCGATCGAGAGGACGAGATCCCGGACCCGCTCACGGACGACACGTTCGTGGGTTTTCGGTTCGGTTGGGAGTATCTGAACCAGTGGGGCAAGGTCACGACCTATCGCAACACCTGGAATTACACGAACAGCCTGGAAGACACCTCCGACTACTATTCGGACATGGTCAACTCGATCTCGGTTGCCATCAACAAGCGCCTGGCTCTCAAGGTGAGCCTGCAGTGGCTCTACAACAGCATTCCCAGCCTGGAAGAGGTCTCGTTGTTCGATCAGGATGGCGACGAGATCGGTACCGTGACGATCCGCAAGGAGCGGTTGGACACGATCTTCAGTACCTCGCTGGTCGTCAATTTCTAGAATGGGTTTTCCAGGCTCCCAAAGAAAAAGGCCGCGCTCGACGCGCGGCCTGAACCGGCATGATCTTGCCGGAGATGGTCCCACTGGGGAACCCTAGAACCTGCGGATCACCGTGAGAGTGAGGCCGACGGCCAAGAAGGCTACGGCGAGCACCAGAATCAACGGTAGTTGGCTGCCGGTCGAGGGCAGCGCCGCCGGAGCTGGTGCCGGAGCTGGAGCCGGACGAGCTGCCGGAGCCGGAGCCGGAGCTGGAGCTGGAGCCGGGGCTGGTGCGGCAGCTTCTACCTTCTCCACGTCCTCATAGGTGATGGTGACAGGGACTGCCACTGCGTTGTCCGCATAGGCGGTGACCATGTCGTCCTTCTTGAGGTCCTGGGGCTGGATCTCATTGCCGTACTTGTAGAAGGTGAGGTGCTTGACCTTGCTGAGATCGAACCTCTGGATTCCAAGGTGGGTGCCTTTCTTGACATCCACGATCAGGGTATTGCCGGAGCGATGCATCACTCGACCTTCACCGATCTCCACCTTGGTTCCTTCGTCCTGAGCCTGTGCCTGCGTGGCGAATCCGAGGATCAGGGCGAAGCCAACGGCCAGCATCAGAATGTTCCTAGCTCTCATCCTTTGTCTCCTTTCGTTCCAGTTGCATCGAGAGATGGCCGCAACGCCCGGTGGCCTACGACCCTACATCTCTCCGCTTCTCCGTTACGGCGAAACGGAATCTACTGATGAGCTTGAAAGGCTATCAGATGCAACGAGGGTGGCACTCACGATGTAGCGTTTCGGGGCCTTGCCCACAAAATAGAATGGATAGCAGGTCACGAGTGTCAGGGTCGGTACGGACTGGTGCTCGAGAACATGAACATCCTGCGGGGTAACGATCCTGATCGCGTCAATGCGATAGATGTCGGTGGCCGTGAGGGTCTCGAGCTCGATCGTGTCGCCCTCGCTAATATCCTTCAGACCCCGAAAGAAGCCGTCACGATGACCGGCGATGCCGATGTTCCCCAGCTCACCCGGGCGCGCCGTCTCTACGATTCTGCCGACTCCCCGGTTGAGCACCAGATCATTCGTGCCCTCGAGAAGAGGCACCTGCAGATCGAGGGCCGGAATCCGGAGAATGGCCAGCGGTGGGCCGAAGTCGTGCTCGAGACTCTCCTCGTATTCTTCGATTCGACCCTCATCCCAGAGGCTGTAGTCCACAGGTAGGTCGGTCGGGAGGTCGCGGGCCTCGAGGCGGAAATCAACCGGCGATTCGGAAAGCGGGGGATGGGATACGGATTCCGTAGCCTGGGGATCCGAGCTGCTGCTTTCCGCGAGGCTGGCCTTTGCCGTCGCGAAGTCATCGAGACTCGAACGGCTACCGACCTTGCCGTGAATCCAGTAGCCTGTCCAGATCAAGAGCAGAACAATGCCGATCGTCCAGGCGGCGCGTTCAGCTAGGGTCTTGCGGCTCATGAATTGGATCCGACACATCGGTGACAGTTGGACGAGAGTGTATCCAAGGCATGGGTCGAGCCGTCAAGAGGAATGGCGGCTGGATACGAAGCAGGTCGAATGATGGATAATCCACAGATGCTTCTTTCAGCGGTTGTCCAACTCAATAGCACCTCTGACGCCGAAGCGAACTGGCAACAGGCCGAGGAGTTGGTGCGTCGATCGGCAGGATACGGTGCCCAGTTGGTGGCGACGCCGGAGAACACCAATTTCCTGGGGCCGCATGATGAGAAGGTCGACCGGGCCGAGAGCCTCGACGGAACGACCTGTTGCCGATTCTCCTCACTGGCCAGGGAGCTCGCGATCTTCCTGCTGCTGGGATCGTTCAACGAGAGATCGGACGACCCGGAGCGCTGTCACAACACCTCGGTGCTGTTTTCACCTTCGGGTGAGCGGCTGGCGGTGTATCGCAAGATCCACCTCTTCGATGTCGATGTCTCGCCAGAGGTTCGCTTCCAGGAGTCGGCGACGGTGAAGGCAGGAGAGCAGTCCGTCGTCGTCGACACAGACCTCGGCAGGCTGGGTCTGAGTATCTGCTACGACCTGCGCTTTCCGGGCCTCTACCAGCAGTTGCGGGACAAGGGAGCCGAGA
>JAUWSP010000544.1 GCA_030610025.1 Acidobacteriota bacterium
GATCGAAGCTCGGTGAATCATCGGAATCTCCGCCAATCCAGGGGTGCGATCATACCTCTTGGGCCCCTTGGGGTCTTCCCGAGTTGTCTGTTTTCGGGACCGAAGATCCCGCGATCGAACAGCTGGATCCTCCACTCCTGGCTTTTCCACACTGCAATTCGCTGCAGACCGGGCGTGGCACGCCAGATGCATCCTCTTGTGCTGAAGCGTGTGGAAACACCTGTAGAGCCAGTGAGGATCCGATGACAAAAAACGGCCGGGCGACCAGAACACCATTCGACTTCCTCGAGACCTTCGTCCGAGATCTTCGCCACGGAGCTCGATCCCTGGTCAAGAGTCCCATGTTCACACTCGTGGTGACGCTCACCCTGGCTCTCGGCATTGGCGCCAACACCGCCATCTTCACGCTGGTGAATGCCGTCTTGATCCGCCCGCTACCGGTCGAGGCGCCTGAAGAGCTCTACGTCTTCGGCGCCGCCACAATGATGGGCCAGATGGTTTCCGACACACCCCTGGACAGGGACTCCAATCTGTTCTCCTATCCCCTCTATCAGGACTTCCGACAGCACGGGCAAGCCTTCACTGAGCTGGCCGCGATGTCGAGCTTTCCCGTCGATGTCTACGCCAGCGACGAGGCCCCTGTCCCCGGCGAGCCTCTCGAGAGATTTCAGGCTCGCCTGGTGACCGGCAACTTCTTCGACCTCCTCGGTGTTCCGGCGGCTCGAGGCCGGACCCTTTCCCCCGGCGACAATCGAGCTCCCGGGGCCCATCCCGTTGCTGTTATCAGCCATGGTCTCTGGACAAGGAAGTACGGGGAGGACCCTGAGATCGTCAACCGCACGATCGATCTGAGCGGCACCCGATACTCGATCGTCGGAGTCACCCCTCCAGGCTTCCGCGGGGTCACCGTCGGCCACTCGACCGATGTCTGGGTCCCGCTCGCGATGCAATCCCAGATCATGCGCGAACCTTCCAACCTCGAGGACCGGGAAACCATGTGGCTGCGACTACTCGGTCGCCTGGGCCCGGGCGTCTCGAAGGAAAGCGCACAAGCCAGTACCAACGAGCTCTTCCGCAGCCTGGTGGCCGACGCTGCGGGCTCCGAGCCGTCTCAGGAATCGAAGCAGGCGATCGCCGCTCTCGGGACCGAGCTGGTGCCGTTTTCCAGGGGCTTTTCACCCCTCCGGATGCGCTACTCGAGACCCCTGGTGTTCCTGATGTCGGTCGTCGGTCTCGTCTTGCTCATCGCCTGCGCCAACGTCGGAAATTTGCAACTGGCGCGAGCCGCGAGTCGCGAACAGGAAGTGGCGCTGCGCATGGCCCTGGGGTCGAGCCGCACTCGGCTTCTGCGCCATTTCCTCACCGAGAGCCTGCTCCTCGCGCTGCTGGGCGGGACCTTGGGACTCCTGGTGGCACGCTGGTTGATCTCCCTTCTCCTCGGCCTGATCTCGACGCGCGCTGTCCCCATCGATGTGGGGCTCGACTTCCAAGTCCTGGGATTCACACTCGTGGTTTCACTCCTGAGCGTGCTGCTTTTCGGACTCATTCCCGCCCTGCGCGCCACGAGCACCGAGCTGAATACCGCCTTGAAACGCGAGGGTGGATCCTCGGAGGATCCCGGGCGAGGGTGGGGACTTCGGGAAGGCCTGCTCATTTCTCAGGTCGCGATATCCCTGCCACTACTGGTCGCCGCGGGTCTGTTGGTGGCCAGCCTGCAGAACCTTCGAAGTGAAGATACCGGCGTGAGCCACGAAAGCTTGCTCGCCTCCTACATCGACCCGCAGGGCGGAGGGTACGAACCGGAGCAACTCCAAGGGCTCTATCGAGACCTACTGACCAGGCTCGAGACCCTGCCGGAAGTGGAGTCCTCCAGCCTGGCCTACCTCGGACCCTTTGGCAGTGGACGTTACGTGCACGCGATCTCGGTCGATGGCTTCGAGCCCCAATCCGAAGCCGAGGGCCTTATTGAGACCGACCTCGTGACTCCTGGCTACTTCGAAACGATTGGGGCACAGCTCGTGGCAGGACGCAGCCTCGCCGACAGCGACGATGAAGGCGCCCCGAAGGTCGCAGTCGTCAACGAAACCTTCGCTCGTCGCTACTTCGGCGCCCGATCTCCCGTTGGCGAGCGTTTCGGCGTCGATGGTGATGACACCAGTCAGGACATCGAGATCGTTGGTATGGTGCGGGACTTCAAGCAGCATGATTTGCGTGGCGAAGCTCCACCGATGGCCTTCTTCCCCGTCGCCCAGAAGATGAGTCCTCTGTTCACGCTTCTGGTCCGGACACCTCACGACCCGGCAACGTTGATTCCCCAGGTGCGCAACGCCATCGCCGAAGTTGCGCCAGGGCTGCCACTGCTCGTCGTTCGACCCCTGTCCGAGGTGATCGAGCGCACTTTGCAGCAGGAGAAGATGATCGCCAAGCTCACTACGCTTTTCGGACTGCTGGCGCTGATCCTGGCCTCGCTGGGTCTCTACGGAGTCGTGGCCTATGGAGTCTCGCGCCGGACTCGTGAGATCGGAGTCCGCATCGCCCTCGGCGCGTTGCGAACCCAGGTCACCTGGATGGCGCTCAAGAGCGCCCTGGTGCTTGTCGTCATCGGTGTCGCCATCGGCTTGGCGGTGGCTCTCGCCTCGGGAAGACTCATTTCGGGCCTGCTCTTCGGACTCGACCCCACGAACCTCGAGACGCTGCTTCTGGCCTCACTGGTGCTGATCGGCGTGGCCCTGGTCGCCGGCTTCTGGCCAGCCCATCGGGCCTCGCACCTCGATCCCGTCCAGGCTCTGCGCCAGGAATAGCTGAGTGCAACCCCCTTTGGCGGATCTCGAAGCGGACTATCC
>JAUWSP010000347.1 GCA_030610025.1 Acidobacteriota bacterium
CCTCCGTTAGTTCCTGCATGCCGCCGTTAGTCTCACTCATGCGTTCAAAACCTCCAGCACCTTTTCAGCCAGCTGTGTGGGGGTAAAAGGCTTCTGAAGGAACGGTGCACCCGACGACAACACTTTGCTGTAGGAGGCAGCCGCCTCCGTGTATCCGGACATGTAGAGGACCCTCAGGGATCGGCCATTTTGTGAGAGCCGGGCATGCAGCGCCGGACCATCCATTCCCGGCATGACGATGTCTGTGAGCAGGAGGTCGACATGGGTCGAGTGCTCGGAGAACATGCGCTCGGCTTCGCTCGGAGTCCCGGCCGCCAGGACCCGATACCCCTGCATCTCGAGCATTCGTCTTGCGACCTCACGAACGCCGTCTTCATCCTCGACGAGAAGAATCGTCCCCGACCCTTCCCCCACCGGCGAGATTTTGCTGTCAGTAGCGGTCTCCTCGATGTCCTCATCGACTCGGGGCAGATAAACCTTGAAGCTCGTGCCTCTGTTTACCTCGCTGTACACACCGATGCTGCCGCCGTGCTGCTTGACGATCCCGTAGACAGTGGCCAGACCGAGTCCGGTTCCCTCGCCCTTCTGCTTGGTTGTGAAGAAGGGTTCGAAGATCTGCCGCCGCGTCGCCTCGTCCATACCACACCCAGTGTCCGAGACCGCCAGCATCACGTACGAACCGGGTTCCGCCCCTGGGCGCCTTGCACAGTAGCTGTCGTCGAGCTCGATGTTGGCTGTCTCGATGATCAACTTTCCCCCATCGGGCATGGCGCCTCGGGCGTTGACGACGAGGTTCATCAGCACCTGCTCGACCTGGCCCGGGTCGGCCCTGACGTTGTCAAGATCTGAGGCGGCCAAGACTTCTACCTCGATGTTCTCGCCGATGAGGCGCTTGAGCATCTTGGAAGAGTTCTCGACCAGCGCGTTCAGGTCCAGGACCCTGGGCTCGAGAGGCTGGCGGCGGCTGAAAGCCAAGAGCTGCCTGGTGAGATCGGCCGCCCGGCGGGACATCTCGAGCACCTTGTGGAGGTCATGGGCACGTGAGTCTTCCTCATCGAGCGTGCCGAGTGTCAGTTGCGCATAACCCGTGATGCCGGTCAGGATATTGTTGAAATCGTGCGCCACGCCCCCAGCCAGCTGCCCCACTGCGTCCATCTTCTGCGACTGGCGTAGCTGTTCCTCGAGAAGCCCTTTCTCGGATACGTCCCGAATGACGCCCTGGTATCTGACAGCTTCTCCACCCTGGCCGCGACGAGCCGTCGCAGATATCAGGCAGTCCATTTCCGTCCCATCCTTCTTGCGGAGCTTGGCTGGGTACTCCTTGACGGCTCCTTCTCTTTCGATAACGCGCTGAAACTCGAGTCGGTCAGCGGAATCGACGTAGGCATCGAGGACCGTGAGCGTGCGCAGATCATCCTGGTCATAGCCGAACAGTTCGAGGAAGGCAGGATTGACGTCAACGAAATCGCCGTCCTTTGTGGTGACGTAGATTGCGTCCTGGTCCAAGTCGTAGAGCTCTCGGTACAGTTGCTCGCTCTGTCGTAGGAGAGCTACGACATGCTCTCGCTCTCGCTCTGCCTTTTTGCGCTCGGTGATGTCTTCAAAGATGGTGGCAAACTGACCTTTTCGGACACTGAATGCCAGCACTGAATACCACTTGTCGAGAGCTTGGGCGTGCTGGTCAAAACGAATTTCCTGGCCGCCAAGAGCGACTTCCCCGTATTTGCCGATCCAGTCGGTAGGGTCCTTCTCGATACCCGGTAGGATCTCCGTGACTTTCTTGCCGATGATGTCGTTGTGTTTCAGACCGGTGAGCCGCTCGAATGCAGAGTTGGCCTCAAGGAACACGTAGTCGACGGGTTTGCCCTTCTCGTTCACGACGATCTCGTGGAGGGCGTAGCCGTTCATCATATTTTCGAATAGCCGACGGTATTTCGTCTCGCTCTCCCGCAGCGCCTCCTCTGTCCGTTTCCGCTCGATGGCGAGGGCGACGTTCTCAGAGACGACCATCATCAAGCCGAGACCTCCTCGTCGACCAGCAGTGCCTTCCCAGTTCTTCGAACGTAGTCGGTGAGGCTCCTGTCCAGCCTTTGCGATTCGAAGATCGATACCTCGTCGCGTTCATCGACGTGGTAAGGGAACGAATAAGTGCCAGTCGCGTCATCGTAAAGGGCGAGAAAGAAGTTGGTCGTGTCAATGAGCTCTGTCAGCTGTAGGTGAACGATCGCCATGAGCTCGTTGAGGCTATCCGCAGTGCCGACTGCCTGAGAAATCTGCAGCAGGACTGCTTGGAGCGCCTCGGTCAACTCGAGTTGATTCTTGCCTGCTTGGACACCTCGCCCGATCAAAGGATCTCCCTATTCCGAGTTATCCTGTCCTTTGGATCACACACTTCGCCGTGGATTTTAGCCAAGTTGACAAAGCCACTGGCGAACGTCGCCCCGAAATGGACGAAAGCACCCCACGCCAAGAGACAATGTATCGAAGCCGGAAAGGCCGATTCAATATGAAAATGGCGGTGGGCGGATAGCCGGAGTCAGAGGTCGAGCTCCGGATCGGCGATCGCAGAGCGCCAACCAGAGCCTAGTGGACTCAGAATCCAGCGGGCTTACGCTCGTGAGGGTTCGACTCCCTCCCTCGGTACTTCAGAATCAATAACCTAGGGAGATTGGGCACTCACTGGCGTGGCACTATTGTGCCTGGATTGTGCCAATCTCGGATCAACTCTGGGCTCACCCCGCGCACCTGCATCAATCCTCGCGCCGCCGTCCGCATCTCGCTCGGCTGGAGCGCGAAGCCCAGCTTCTGGGGGCGCTGAACCACCCCAACATCGAGGTCGTCTACGGGCTCGAGGAAGCGGTTTACACACAACCCAAAACACCAAATAATGAGTTGATCAGTGGCGGATCTGTTGCGTGTGGTCTGGGTCCAATGACCGGGATCGGCAAGGATCAACATAAGGGGGCAGATCAGATGAGTCTGACGAGACGACTGAGTGGCATTCTCTCCGCCTTCGTGCTGCTGGCGTTGTTCACACTTGCACCGCCAGCAGATTGTCACGCCCAAGAGGCTGACCGTGTGTACCTCAATGGGAACATCCATACGGTCGACGACAGTTTCAGCACAGCATCTGCAATCGCGGTGAAGGATGGTCGGTTCATCTACGTGGGTGATGATGTCGGAGCCCGGGCCCATATCGGTGCCCTCACCTTCGTGTTCGACCTGGAAGGCAAGACCATAATCCCAGGCCTGCATGATGCCCACGTGCACATCAGGTATGGAGAACGAATCCTCCATCCACGAACTCCGGACATCAGGCCTGCGATCGGTGAGTGGGCTTCGGTGGAGCAGATGCAGGAGGTGATCAAGCGTTGCCTGGCTACCGGGGAAGGAATGCGGCCTGGGCCTGAGCCACGGTGGCTGGTGTTGGGTGGTTGGATGTCGGATGTCTGGGACCCGCCGGAGTTTCGCAAGGAGCTGATCGATGCGGTAGCCCCGGACAATCCTGTCTACATCATCCGATACACACATGGCAGCGGTGCGAACAGCAAAGCCCTGGAACTCGCCGGCATCACCCGCGATACCCCTGACCCCCCTGGTGGTCATATCAAGAAGGACGATAACGGGGAGCCCACCGGCGAGTTCGTGGAAAGGGCACCGGCGCAATTGACCCAACTTATTTCGCCCCTGCCTCCGATGACCGACTACGAGGAAAGCCGAAATCTCGTAGAGGGGACTCAGTTGGCCGTGGCCAGCGGTCTGACGACGATCCATGGCGCCAGCATGACCAGCTATGACGAGGTCCAGAGACGGATCAAACTCTACGAGGTGGGTCTGCTCAGGATTCGAATCAACGAGATGGTCCATGAGCGTACCGCGAAGCAGATGGGCCAACCCCTGAACCACGAGAACAAGTACTTTATCCAGTCGGTCAAGGCATTTGCAGACGGAGCTCTTGGATCAAGGGGCGCGCTCTTCGTCGAGGAATACGCCGACTATCCCGGTTACCACGGCGAACCGGTACGGAGCCAAGAAGAGATGACGCAATCCGCGACCGAGCTTCTGAAGCTCGGGTTCAACATGCGGATCCACTGCATCGGTGACGGCGCCAATCGGGCCGCCATCAACGCCTACCAAGCGGCCCTCGAGGCGACCGGAAC
>JAUWSP010000096.1 GCA_030610025.1 Acidobacteriota bacterium
GAGCTCCAGCTCGGGCACGAGGTTTCCGACCCGGCGCAGCGGGCAGTCGATTTCGAGGGCAGCACGACCGACCTCTTCCACGGCCAGCTACCGCGGTTTCCGAGAGAGGTGGAGACTGCCAAGGCTCGAGGTGAGCGCTTGCTGGTGGTGAGCCCTCAGGAGCATTGGCCACGCCTGGAGCAATGGTGCGAGGCGAGCGGCATTCCCCTGGGCAGCGGCGGAGTGGAGCTGGTCGAGGGAGAGCTTCGCCGAGGCTTTCGCCTACCCGCCGCTTCGGTAGTGGCTTTCGGGGAGCATCAGATCTTTCCACGCCTCGCGCCCGAGAAGCGGCAGCGAAAGAGACGCTTTGGCCCGTTTGTGTCCAGCCTTCGGGACTTGCGCATCGGCGACCATGTCGTGCACCAGGACCATGGCATCGGTCAGTTCGTGGCGTTGCGATCCGTGGGCACAGAAGAGCAGGGTCTGGACCACCTGCCACCGGCCCTGGCGCCGCTCGTGGCAGCCGAGCAGTCCCTGGCATCGGAGGTCATGGAGATCGCCTACGAAAGCGGACGCCGACTGCTGCTGCCGTTGAGCCGCCTGGACCAGATTCAGCGCTACAGTGGCATTGAGAGCATGCCTCCGCGCCTCGATCAATTGGGTGGCACCTCGTGGACTCGCACCAAGGACCGGGTGCGACGAGGCATGCAGCGTCTGGCCGGTGATCTGGTGAAGCTGTACGCGGAGCGCCAGCTCGCCAAGGCTCCAGCGCTTCCTGAAGATAGCGATCTGATGGCGCAGTTCGAGGCAGCCTTCGAATTCGAGGAGACCGAGGATCAGCAGGAGGCCATCAGTGCGATCAAGGAGGATCTGGAACGCGAGCGCCCCATGGACCGCCTGCTATGCGGGGATGTGGGCTTCGGCAAGACCGAGGTGGCCATGCGCGCTGCCTTCAAGGCGGTCGAAGGTGGTTTTCAGGTCGCCATTCTGGCGCCGACAACCATTCTGGCCGACCAGCACCTGGAGACGTTTCGGCGGCGCTTCGCCGACTATCCAGTGCGAGTGGAGATGCTCTCGCGGCGGCGCACGGCTGCCGAGGTCAAGGAGATTCGCCAAGGGTTGAGCGACGGCTCGGTCGACATCCTCATCGGTACCCATCGGCTTCTGGGTCGAGACGTGCAGCTGCCGAAGCTGGGCCTGCTCATCGTGGACGAGGAACAGCGTTTCGGGGTCGCCCAGAAGGAACGCCTGCGAGAGCTGAAGAAGAACGTCCATGTCCTGGCCATGTCCGCGACGCCGGTGCCCCGTACCTTGCAGCTGTCCTTGGCGGGAGTGCGCGATCTGTCGGTGATCGAAACTCCGCCTCGGGATCGGATGGCCGTCGAGACCGCCATTGTGCCTTTTTCGGCCGAGCTGGTTCGCGAGGCCGTGGAGTTCGAGCTCGAGCGGCGGGGCCAGGTCTACTATGTGTTCAATCGAGTCGAAGGAATCGAGCAGTTCGCCGCCTACCTGCGAGAGCTCCTGCCGGCAGTGCGTTTGACCATCGGGCATGGCCAGATGGAAGAAAACGAACTGGCGCGGAGGATGCACGCTTTCAAGCGGGGGGAGTACGACGTCCTGCTGGCCACGACCATCATCGAGAACGGGATCGACATCCCCAACGTCAATACCATTCTGGTCCATCAAGCCGAGCGATTCGGCTTGGCGCAGCTCTATCAGCTCCGAGGTCGGGTCGGTCGCAGTGATCAGCTGGCCTACTGCTATCTGCTGGTACCAGGCGAACGGGTCTTGCAGGGCGAAGCTCGCAAACGGCTGCACGCTATCCGCGAGTTCACAGAGCTGGGAGCCGGTTTTCGGGTCGCTGCCAGAGATCTCGAGATTCGTGGTGCCGGCAACCTTCTCGGTGCCGAGCAGAGTGGTCATATCGCCGCGGTTGGCATCGAAACCTATCTCAAGATGCTGGAGGAAACGGTTCGTAAGCTTCGTGGGGAGGCTGTGGAGGCGGTCCCGTCGGTAGCTCTCGACCTGCCACTCAACGTCACGATCCCCAGCGATTACCTCTCGGATGCCAATCTCAGAATGGAGATGTACCAGAGAATAGCCTCTGGTGAAGTCGAGCGAGACGAGCTCCTGGCCGAGCTGCAGGATCGCTTCGGCCCACCCCCACCTCCCGTCTATGGGCTGCTCGAAGCAACCTCACTCAAGCGTCTGGCGGAATCCATGAAGGTTCAGTCGATCTCCCATCAGGGCCAGAGGCTGCAGATTCGCTTTCGGCGGGACTCGAGTGTCGATGTCGACCGCCTGGTGAGAATGGTCTCTGAGAGACCCGGCCTGAGCTTCAGCCCAAGTGGGATCCTGGTGCTCGAGCAGGTGGGCGGGACTGAGGCCATGGGCCGGTCCAGGGAGCTTCTGGAAGAGCTCTGCGAATGAGAGCTTTTCGACATTACTTGCGGCTCATCCTGTGGATAGCAATGATCGCGGGAGGGTGTAGGGAGCCGCCCCCGGGGCCGGATGTGGTCGCTGAGATCGGCGACCAGGAGATGCACTTCGCCGATTTTCAGGGCTACCTCGAGTCCAATGCCGGCGAGCCTGAGGGGGATCTGGTGGACAGGGTCTCGAGCGCTCTGCTCGATGGCTTTCTGGAGGAGTGCCTGATCTCGCGCTGGGCGGTGGACGAGGGGCTGGTACTCGCGAGCGCCGATAGGCGCGCCGGGGTCGATGCGGTGATGGCCGAGCTTGCGGCTCCTGAAGTCTCCAGCAGGGCGATCACGGTCTACTATGACGAGCATCGCGACTCCTTGAGTCGACCAGAGAGAGTCCACCTCCAGCAGCTCCTGCTCGGGGATCGAGTGGTGGCCGAGGAAGTGCGTGCCGAGTGGAATGCCGGGATACCGTTTCTGGAGCTCGTTGCCCTCTACTCGCAGGAGGGCCTGGTACTGGGTGCCGACGAAGGGGACCTGGCTAGAGGGGAATTGCCGCTGATCTTTGCGGACGCCATCTTCGACCTGCAGCTGGGCGAGGTGAGCGAGGTCTTCGCTGCCGACTACGGGTTTCATCTGTTCAGAGTGACCGATCGCCTGCCTGCCGGTGTGCCTGCCTTGGATCAGGTGGAGGAGGTGGTGCGGCGAGAATTGAAGCGGCTGGAAGTGACCAACGGTCTCCGAATGCTGGTGGTGAAGGCTGGACGGCGCTACAATGTGCGGGTTTTCGAGAGGAACCTACCTTTCGAGTACACGGGTGAGTACTGATTCAATGCGAAGCTGGTTCAAGCACGGGTTGGTTTTCTGTCTGCTGCTGTCGGTGGTCTCTGTCGGTGCGGCCGAGGTCAATGAGATCGTCCTGCGCGTCAACGACCGAATCGCGACAACCTATGACTACAACAATGAGCGTTCGGAGCGATTCCAGGCAATTCAGCAGGCCGAGAGCCTGACGGAAGAAAGAAGGCAGGAGCTGACGGCCGTTCTGGGTGAAACGGTGATGAAGGATCTCTTCGAGCAGCTGCTGATGCTGTCACGGGCCGATCAGCTGAAGATTCAGGTCTCGCCCAGCGAGATCGAGGAGGCGGTCGACCGTACCAAGCAGAGAATGGGTATCAAGAACCAGGCCGAGTTTCGGGCTGCTCTAGAGGCTTCGGGACTGACGGAGGAGAGGCTCCGTGCCAGGATGGAGAAGACGCTGCTGGTTCAGAGGGTGATAGGGCAGGAGGTCTACTCCCGGGTCACCCTCGAGGAAGACGACCTTCGGCGCTACTACCAGGCTCATACGGACGACTTCCAGGTGCCGCAACGCCTGAGCCTGCAAGAAGTGGTGGTCCTGCAATCGAGTGGTCTCAGTGACGACGATTTGGCGCTTTTGGCCGAAGAGATTCGCCAACAGCTGAGCACCGGGCGAGATATCAACGAAGTCGTGGCTCCCTATCAGGAGGAGGGTGTCTCCACTGGCGTCGTGGATCTTGGGTGGGTGGAGGTTGGAGACCTGAACAAGGATCTCGAACAAGCCGTCTGGGGGTTGGATACGGGAGGCGTGAGCCCGGCGGTGGAGGCTCGCGGCGGTCTGCACATTCTCGTCGTCGCCGAGCGACAGGAGGCAAGGCTACTCGACTTCTCAGAGGTACAGGAGCAGATCGGCTCGATCGAGCAGGGTCGCCTGATGCAAGACGAGATGGCGAAGTACGTCGAGGAGCTCAAGAACAACTCGTATATCGTTGCCAACCCACCACCCGAGGCTGCCGGCTTCAGAGCCTCCCTGACATCTTCATTACCCAGCGAGTTGGATGCGTTTCGAGATATCGAACCGATGCTCGGTGACCCACTGCCTCTTCAGATTCCCGCCGACACCTCCGGCGAAGAAGGCCCGGAGGAGCAGCCGTCTGAATCCTCCGCGGACCCACCTCCAGAGGGAGGCTGAGCCCGCCAGTGCCAGTCGGACCCGATACGCCTGAGGAAAGACAGACGCATCTCGTAGCGAAGTACGGCTCCACCCCACCTCGGACACCCCAAACGGCCTGATTCTCCAAGGATTTTCACCTCTCGGGTGAATTGAGCCTCTAGGTGGAGAAAAATGGACAAAAGTGGACTGCGATGCTAGACTGCGCAGCGATCTATTCCCCTAGGTGGACGGGTCTATGTTTCGTGGAAGCGCGCCCACAAAAATCGACGAGAAAGGCCGGCTCAAGGTGCCGACCGGCTTCCGCCGGCACATGGAGGAGAGGTACGGCAGGGAGGTCTTCATCACTTCCGTTCTGGGAGACTCCGTGCTGTTGTACCCACTCCAGGTATGGGAAGAGATCGAAGCTCGCCTGGCTGCGCTTCCGTCGACGGACAGGGCCAAGCAACGCTACCTGGAGAGGGTTAGCTACTACGGTCAGCAGGGGAGGCTCGATGGTCAGGGAAGGGTCGTGATTCCCCCGCTCCTGAGAGAAAGCGCTGCGATGAGCGGTGAAGTGGTGGTCGGTTCCCGCTTGGATTACCTGGAAATCTGGAACCGTCAGCGGCTCCAGACCCGCTTCGCCGAGCAGCCCTTTGACGAAGAAGACTTCAACTACCTGAGCGAGAAGGGGATCTAGATGGTCGGATCACCTCGTCGCTCAACGGCAGCTCATTGAATCGGCGAACGTGCGGCACATACCCGTTCTGCTAGAGGAGACCATTGCTCTCCTGGCGCCTGAGCGGGGTGGCCTGTTCGTGGACTGCACGCTGGGTTTGGGTGGTCATTCAGCAGCCTTGCTGACGGCCAACCCGACAGCCCGCGTCATCGGGATCGATCGCGACCCGGAAGCTCTGCGGCTGGCCGAATCACGGCTGCAACCGTTCGCCGAGAGGATGCGTTTGTTGCCTGGGGAGTTTTCTCGTCTGGAGGAGTTGCTCGAGGCGGCACAGGTCGACAGGGTCGACGGCATCCTCGCGGACATTGGTGTTTCTTCGCTGCAGCTCGAAACGGCTGAGCGGGGATTCAGCTTCCGGTTGGAGGGACCGCTGGATATGCGGATGGGACCAGGCGAACTGACTGCCAGTGAGGTGGTCAACAGTTACAGGGAGGCCGACTTGGAGAGGATATTCAGGGATTACGGTGAGGAGAGACAGGCGCGTCGAATCGCACGAGCTATCGTTGCTCGTCGCGACGAGCAGGCCATCCAGAGCACTTCCGATCTGCGCCAGGTGGTCCACAGGGTACTCGGTCGACCGCCGAGGCGCAGAAAGAGGCGTATCGACCCGGCCACCCGTGTCTTTCAAGCCATTCGCATAGAAGTCAACAAGGAGCTCTCCGGCCTCGAGAGCCTTCTCGATCAGGCGGTTCGCCTGTTGCGCCGAGATGGTCGGCTGGTGGTGATCTCGTACCACAGTCTCGAAGATCGCATCGTCAAGAACAAGCTGCGGGATCTGGCCAGGGGTGAGGTCGATCAGATTACCGGCCGGCCCCGATCGGAGACCCAGGTCATCGAGGTGCTCACCAAGCGGCCGATTCGTCCGGGTGAGGCCGAGATTGCTGCCAACCCCCGGTCGAGATCGGCCCGACTGCGGGCAGCCAGGAGGCTATAACGGATTGAGAAGCACCTACGTTGTCCGCCGGCCGGTCCTCAACAGCTATCTGGTTCGCCAACGGGACCGGAAGCGTCGCAAGGAGCTCGGTCTCGTCCTGGTCATCATTCTGCCCCTGGCGATCGGGCTCCTGGGATACGTGTGGCTGAACCTGGAGCTCATCGACCTCGGCTACGAGGTGCATGATCTCGAGCGGACACTGAAGCAGGAGGAGCAGCATCAGCGCGAGCTCTTCGTGGAGTCGGCCTATTTGTCCAGCCCGGCGCAGGTTCAGTCGCGTGCCTCTGCGGAGCTGGGAATGGTCCCTGCGACCCTCGACAAAGTCGTCTTCCTGGAGGAGATACCGTGAAGGGTCGGCTGATCCTGAGCCTGGTGATCCTGGCGCTCTGGACCGGTGGCATCGTCTACCGTCTGGCGCAGTTGCAGATACGGGATCACGAGCACTACAGCCAGAGAGCCCAGGGGCAGCATCACCGCAAGGTCGAGCTGCAGGCCCCCCGCGGCACGATCTTCGATGCCCGCGGTCGCGAGCTGGCCGTCTCGCTGGAGGTGGACTCCGTGTGGGTGGACCCATCGAGAGTCGAGGATACGGCGGCCATGGCAAGCCAGCTCTCCGAGGTGCTGAAGATCGATCGGAAGGCTCTCGCCCGAAGTATGGATAGCGCGCGGGAGTTCGCTTGGGTGGCCCGACTTCTGGACCCACCGCAAGCAGCGGCCGTGCGCGAGCTACGCTTGCCCGGGGTCGGATACCTCAAGGAGAGCAAACGCTACTACCCGATGCGGCAGGTGGCTTCCCAGGTGGTCGGCTTCGCTGGGGTGGACAACCGTGGGCTCGAGGGCATCGAGGGCACCTACAACAATCTGGTAGCCGGCAAGGCGGCGCAGCGCGGCGTGCTCCGAGATGCCCGGCGTGGCACGGTGCTGCTGCCGAGTCTGTCGTTTCGTGACCCAGAGCCAGGCAGCGACCTCTACCTCACCATCGACGTGTGGATTCAGTACCTACTCGAAAAGGAACTGGCAGCAGCCGTGGAGAGGACCGAGGCCAAGGGTGGAACGGCCCTGATCCTCGACCCCCATAGTGGAGCCATCCTGGCCATGGCCTCCGTGCCGACCTTCGATCCGAATCACTTTGGTGACTATGGCCGAGAGCAATGGAGGAACCGGGCGGTGACGGATTCTCTCGAGCCCGGGTCGACGTTCAAGATGGTCACCGCTGCCGCGGCCCTCGAGGCGAATCTTGTCGATCCCAGCGACATCTTCGACTGCGAGAGGGGCAGCGTGGTGGTCATGGGGAAGCGAATTCGCGATCACCATTCGTTTGATCAACTGACCTTCCGAGAGATCATCGCGAAGTCCAGCAACGTCGGGGCGATCAAGCTCGGGCTACTGGTGGGAGAGTCCGCTCTCTACGACCAGATCCGCAGGTTCGGTTTCGGCAGGCTGACGGGAGTCGACCTGCCCGGCGAGAGCGCCGGCCTCCTACAGCCCGTCGAGCGTTGGTACAAACGGGCGGTGGCCTACATATCCTTCGGGCAGGGTCTGTCGGTGACATCTCTGCAGCTGGCCTCGGCTTTTGCTGCCGTTGCCAATGGCGGCCTGTTGTACCGGCCATACGTGGTGGAGGCAGTGGCGAAGGATGGCGTTCGCGTCCCGGTAGAAGGCAAGCCGGAGGTGATGGGACGAGCGGTGAGCGCGGCCACGGCTCGTACGCTGGAGAGGCTGCTCGAGGCGGTAGTCGAGGAGGGAACAGGCAAGAAAGCTGCCATCGACGGTTATCGGGTGGCCGGCAAGACCGGCACCGCCCAGAAGGCTGCTGCCGGCGGTGGCTATGCGCAGGGACGATATGTTGCCAGCTTCGTTGGTTTTGCGCCGGCTCGGCGCCCGAGGTTGGTGGGATTGGTGGCCCTCGACGAGCCGAACCCGAGAATCGGCTATCACGGCGGCGGTGTGGCGGCTCCCGTCTTCTCGGCCGTCGTTGGCCCCGCACTGCTCTATCTGGGTGTGCTTCCAGAGCGTGAGCCCATGGAGGTCTGGCCAGGGCAGAAGGGCCCGTCCGAGCAGCCCGTCTTGACCGCTTCGGTTCCGACCTCTCAGGAGCCATCTGGTGCCGAATTTGTCACCCACGAATCGTCGGTTTCGGACAGAGGTGACGAAGGCTCGCTGCCCGACTTCACCGGTCTGACCGCCCGTCAGGCGGTGGTGCAGACCGCCACGCTCGGCTTGAGAGCGAGCCTGCACGGAAGCGGGCTCGTGAGTCGCCAGGTGCCATCTCCCGGATCGCCGGTCGAGATGGTCGAGGGCAATGTCGAGCTGTGGTTGGCAGGGGGTACAGGCCGATGAGAGTCGGGGAGATCATCGAAGGGATGGACGTCCGACGATCCTCGGAGGCCGACC
>JAUWSP010000382.1 GCA_030610025.1 Acidobacteriota bacterium
AGCATCCAGAGGGGTTGGGGCGTCCGTCGTACCTCCGGCCGCTTCAAGACTCGAGCCAGCGAGTCGCCCCCTAAGCCCCTACGCCCTCACGCCCTTCTGTCCACCGACGGTGCCAGATCGGCCAAGGGGTCTCCTGAGTCTGCGGCCTCACCCGACCATGCCCCTCCGACGAGGGAGATCCCTGGTCCGGATCGGCCATCTCTGCTCCAAGCCCTCAAGGACCGGCTGGAGCAAGCGACAGCCGCCTCAACCCCAAGCCCTCAAAGATCGGTCGGAAGGAACGCCCGACCGCCTCAACCCCTCTGGATGCTAGGCTCACGAGCCATGAAATCGAGAGTCCCGGCAATTTTGTACCTCTGCCTGCTGATGGGTTCGGGGAGCCTGGTCGCCAACGAACCCGTGGTGGCTCGCAGGATGGCCATCACCTTTGACGATCTCCCAGCACAGCGCGCACAGGCGCTACCGGAGCCAAAGATTCTCGCCATCAACGAGGGTTTCGTGAAAACGTTGACCGACCAGCAAATACCCGCCATCGGCTTTGTCAACGAAGGGAAACTCCATGTCGATGGAGCCCTCGATCCTGCACGAGTCCGGTTGCTGGAGCTCTGGTTGGATGCCGGACTGGAGCTCGGGAATCACACCTTCTCTCATCCAGAGCTACACCGCACACCGCTCGAGGAATTCCAACAGGACCTGATTCGCGGCGAGCCAACGACGGCGGCGTGGGTGCAAGAGGTAGCTGGTATTCAAGAATAGCGATTCTGCTCGACAGATCTCGCCTACTCCAGGAGTGCCGTCGCCAACCTCCCTTATCGCACATTCAAGCGATGGAACCTGCTGAAATGGAAACCGCTCGACCGCTCAGGGTCCTGGAGCTCTACTGCGGTATCGGTGGATGCGCAGCCGCACTGCCCCCAGAGGCTACGGTCGTGGCTGCCCTGGATACCAATCAAACCGCCCTGGAGGTCTATCGGTGGAATTTCCCGCACCGCGCTCTTCCAGTCAATCTCGACTTCATGGCTGCTAGCGACCTCCAGAGCTGGACCGCCGACCTCTGGTGGCTTACGCCTCCTTGCCAGCCCTTCACCGTCAGAGGGCTGCGTCAGGACACCGACGATTCCAGGTCGCGCAGCCTCCTCCGAATCATCGATTGTCTGGAAGAAGCACAGCCCGCCTACCTCGCACTCGAGAATGTCCCGGGATTCAGGGGGTCGCAGACTCACTCCCTGCTGCGCTCGGCTCTGAAAGGGCTCGGCTACGCGGTTCAAGAGGTAGTGCTCTGTCCTACGGAGCTCGGCATCCCCAATCGGCGGCAGCGCCTCTACCTCGTGGCTGGCCTGAGGGGGCTTGGGGCCATGGTGAAGCAGACGCCCGAAAATCGACCGCTCGAGGCCTTCCTCGACCCGCAGCCCTCGCCAGATCTCTGGGTCGACGAGGAGTTGACCGACCAGTACCGACATGCCCTGAGCATCGTGGATCCCGAGCAGGCGAGCGCAGTGGCCTCCTGTTTCACTTCGGCCTACGGGCGATCGCCCGTTCGCAGTGGCTCCTATCTCGAGACAGCGTCTGGCCTGCGTCGCTTTTCACCGACGGAGATCCTGCGGTTCCTGGGATTTGCCCCGGATTTCGAGCTGCCTCCGAGGCTATCGACACAGGTCGCCTGGCGTCTGGTAGGCAATAGCCTCTCGGTTCCGGCTGTGCGGCATGTGTTGTCGGCCATTCCCGAACTGGCGGGTGGTGGCTCGTCCTACTCTAGATAACCCAGCGCTCTGAGGTCCTCTTCGAGCTCCTCGCTGAGCGTAACCTCCTCGGCAGCCTCGCTCTCCTGGAGACTCGCGACCTTCTCGTCGATCAACGCCGACAAGACAGCTGCCAGAACCGGCCGCTCAGTCGCCAGGTCGTGGGTCTCGGCCGGATCCTGCCGCCAATCGAACAAGGAGAGCTCCCACCCCGCATCCCTCTGCCTGCGAATCAGCTTCCACTGTCCGCTCACCAGGCTGTGGAATAGAGGACTGCGGCCCAGGCGCAGGTGAGAGTAGATCCCTGACGACACCAGATCGGCAGCCGGCGTATCAGCCTGATCCACAGCAGCCAGATCACGACCCTCCAAGGCGTTCGGGATTTTCAAACCCACGCTCGTGAGGATGGTCGGCAATAGGTCGATATGCTGGACGGTCTCCTCGACCCTGGTTCCTTCCCGCTGATCAACGAATTTGACGATCAAGGGGAAGTTCAGGGTTTCTGCATGCAGGGTGGCACCATGGCGCCATCGGCCGTGCTCCTTGAACTCCTCTCCATGGTCGGAAGCAAAGATGATCAGGGTCTCATCGTAGAGTCCCCGATCCTCGAGGAAATCGAGCAACTCGCCGAAACTGTGGTCATTGGAGGCGATCTCCGCATCGTAGAGGTCCGAGAGGTAGGGAAGAGCCTCCATCGGCCATCGCCACCGGGGTTGCCATTGAGGCATCTGGTCGGCTGTAGGAGCGAACTCGGTCCTGAAGGGTTCGGGTGGAGCGTAGGGAGCATGAGGATCCATGGTGTGAACATAGAGCAGGAAGGGGCTGTCCTCCTCATGTTCACCAAACCAGTCGAAGACCATGGCGTTGACCTCGCTCGAGGGCCGCTTGAGCTTCCGGGTGAACTCGTCGAACCCTTGAGTGAAGCCGAATGTCTTGACCACATGCGGGTTGGTGACAAAGGCCGCCGTGCGATAGCCCTCCGCCTGGAGCATCTCGGCAAGGGTCACGATCTCGTCCGAGAGCTTGTGCTTCCATCCGATAGCACCATGAGCCGGAGGCCAGAGTCCAGTGAAGATCGACGCCACCGATGCTTTGGTCCAGGACGACTGACCGATAGCGTTGAGATACAAGCTGGCGCTGTCGGCGAATCGATCGATATTCGGCGTTGTCGGCTTCGGGTACCCGAAGCAACCGAGCCGATCGGCCCGAAGCGTATCCACCAGGTAGATCAGGACATTGGGGCGGCTGGGCGGCGTCCCGACCACACTCGTCCGCGGCAGATCCCGTGCCGCCCCGGGAGCCGACAAAGTAGGTTTCACCAACACGATCCCGTTGCCGGGTTCGGCATCATCGACTAGCGAATGAAGGCTTAAACGAACCGGCGTCCGAGAGTCCAGTCTCAACGAAACGGCAAGTTTGTCCTGCGACCTTCGAAGCGTTGCCAACCTCTCTTCACCCTCACTGTCGGTCTCCAGGAGAACCTCTAGCCGAGCCGATCGCCCCCGGAGCATGACCGACTCTGCTCGGAGTGAGCTTTCAGGTTCTGCGAACAAGAGGTACTCGACCCTGGCGCCAGCCGGCAGGAACAGCAGATCCTCTTCAAGTTCCGTGGGCGGCTCGAGCGAGGGATCTGCCCCTCCGACATCCATCGAGTCCAGATTTTTCACCAGGTCGTAGTAGGCGACTCCCTCCACTGGCGAATCACCGGAACCGCACGCGGTAGCAAGCAGTACCAAGCCGAGTAGGGCGATTCGCGACAGATGGCGCATGACGCTGGATTCTACTGGAGGATCTGCCCGACGACAGGTTCCTCGATCGACCCCGCACCCTCGCTGATCGGGTATATTCGCGCTCGATGAGGACCGGAGAAGGAGGCTTCCGACATGGCGAATAGCGATCGGCTGGATCAACTGAGAAACCGTTCTGCCCCTCTGGACATGAGTCCCGAGGAGTTCCGCAAAGTTGGCCATCAGGTCGTAGACCGGATTGCCGAGCTACTGGAGTCGCTTCCCGGACGTCCTGTCACTCCCGCGGAGACTCCCAGCACGATCCGTGAGGCGCTGAAAGCCTCCAGGGGCCTTCCAGATCACGGCACCGAGGCGGGGCCCCTGCTCGAGGCAACAACGAAACTGCTCTTCGATCACTCTCTCTTCAACGG
>JAUWSP010000131.1 GCA_030610025.1 Acidobacteriota bacterium
AATCGTCGCTCTGGATCGGTCTGCTTATGGTGCCGATCACCGTAGGTGGACTCGAGAACCAACGCGGCAGGTGGGTCGAGGGGTGGCTCCGGGTCCTTGATGATGGGCACGTCGTAGCGCCCTACGTCACCGGAGAAGCACCAGCTGCGCCGCTCCCCGTCACTGCCTTTGGCCCGGATCTCCAGGCTGGCCGCGCCGAGCAGGTGGCCGGCGCGACGGAAGCGTACCTGGATGCCCGGAAGGATCTCGTTCTCCACATCGAAGGGCAGAGGCTTGAGGAGCTTCAGCGTTTGCCGCGCATCCTTGGCGGTATACAGCGGCCGTGGCTCCGGATGGCGACTGTAACCCTTCTTCCGTGCGTAGCGAGCCTGCTCTTCCTGTAGATGACCGGCGTCCTGCAAGATGAGTGACACCAGCCCGCGGCTGGGCTTCGAACAGTAGATCGGTCCTTCGAACCCCTCCGCCACCAAGCGAGGCAGCAGACCCGTGTGGTCCAGATGGGCATGAGTGAGGAGCACGGCTCCGAGCTCATGCGGCTTGTACCGAAACGTCCTCCAGTTGAGACGCTCCTGCTCCTCGTCTCCCTGGTAGAGGCCACAGTCCACGAGAACCTGGGTGTCACCCCACTGCAGGTGGGTACTGCTGCCCGTTACCGAACCGCAAGCGCCGCAAAAACTGACTCGCCCCATGGTCGTATCCTCCTCTCAGATTGCAGTCTGCGATGGTACCACCGAGCGGCTCGGGGCGAGGCCGCGCAGTGAGCGTGTTTGTTGTGGTGCGCTGGTGGATGGTGTACCTTTAGAGGAGTCAGAGAAACCCTGTGCAGGAGGAAAGAGATGTCGGATAAGTTGAAAGATATTGACGAGACGATCAAGAAGGACGTGAAGGAAGCTGAGAAGAGCGCCGAGGAGAGCCTCGACAAGGCGCGACAAAAGTTCTCCGAGGTGGCCAGCGAAGTCGAGAAGAAGGTCAAGGACATCGGCGGAGGTGCCGGCCGGGCCGGTCAGCAGGTCAAGGAGTCCGCGGAGAAGGTGGGTGTCGCGGCCAAGGAGAAGTACGACGAGACCAGGGACGCGGCCAAGGAGAAGTACGACGAGACCAGAGACGTGGCGAAGGAAAAATACGACGTGGCCAGGGACGCAGCCAAGGAAAAGTACGACGTGGCCAAGGACAAGGTGGCCTATGGCTACGACAAGGCTCGCAAGGACATGGACCATCTGACCGCGGACGTCAACGAGTATGTGCGGGACAATCCAGGCAAGTCGGTCTTGATGGCCGCTGGCGTCGGGTTCGTGTTGGGCCTGCTGCTTCGGGGACGCCGCGACTGATCGAGCACGTGCCGTCTCTTCAGCTTCTGCTTGGGAGAGGCTCGGGTCGAGTCGGACGGCAGCTCAAATGGGGTATTCGAGAATGGAATCGGTGGACGATCAGATTCCCGGGACCGATGAGTTCATGAACGAGGTCCTGCCTGCGGAATTGGACTGGCAGAGGCTGGTGCGCCGCTATCCACTAGTGTCGATCACGATTGCCGCTGTCGGAGGCTATGTGCTGGGCCGAAATCGCGGCGAGGAGATTCTTGCGGCTCTCTCCAACCACGCGGCCGACCTGGTGAGTGGCCAGGTCAACGACGTCCTGGGCAGGCGCATTCTGTAGTACCGCCCGCAGCCGATCGGCTGGCAGTGGAGTCCCCACGGTTGCCGTGCGTCAAATCCTCCACATCTCCGACGTCCACTTCGGTCCCCCCCACCTGTCGGAGCTGGCCGCCGGAGTCTTGACCTTCATCGAAGAGCGGAAGCCCGATCTGGTGGTGATCTCGGGCGATCTGACCCAGCGTGCCAAGCCTCACCAGTTCCAGGAAGCTCGGCAGTTCGTAGAGCTGATCCCGGTTCCGTCACTCGTGGTTCCGGGCAACCACGACGTGCCCCTCTATCGATTCTGGGAGCGCTTCCTGAATCCCTATGGTGCCTACAAGCGCAATTTCGGTGAGGAGTTGGAGCCCGTCTATCGAGACGAAGAGCTTCTGGTCGTGGGTATCAACACGGCCCATGGCTGGACCTTCAAGGACGGCAGGATTCGTTTGCGCCGCCTGCTGGAGGTGGCCCAGGTGCTCGAAGAGGCGCCATCCGAGCTCCTGAAGGTGGTGGTGGCGCACCATCACCTGATACCGCCGCCCTGGTTCGGTACCCAGAGAGTTCTCACCAATGCCTACGAGGCGATGGATCTATTTACCTCTCTGGGGGTCGACCTGATCCTCTCTGGACATCTGCATCAGTCCTTTATCGGCAATTCGGAGGAGTTCTATCCCCAAGGCCGGCCACCGGTGGTGATTCTCCATTCGGGCACTACGACCTCCAACCGGGGTCGGGCCCGGGAGCGAGACAAGAACACCTGCAACTGGATTCGGGCCAGCGGTGATTCCATGGTGGTGTCGAACTTTCGCTGGGAACCGTCGCTGCACCGCTTCGCGGAGCACAGTCGCCACTGGTACCCGCGACATTCCCGATCGCCCTATACTCTCGAAGGTCTGGTCGAGCCCCTCGCCGGCGAAGCCGGGCCGCCTGGTTCCACAGCAATCCTGCGCTGATCATGAGGTTGAGGCGTCCGGCTCACCGCCGGGCGTTCTTTGAGGGCTTGGGGTTGAGGCGGCTGTCGCTTGCTTCAGCCGATCTTTGGGGCAGTGGGGGGGGAATTCGTAAGCCTCAATGGATCCTTGAGTCCTCACGCCCTGCATCAGTTACCGTATTCCTCCTAGGACCCTAGGATAGGCTTGGAGACTCCGGACTCGGAGCGATGGAGAGTCTGTGGCCGAAAGGTCTCTGATTCGACATCGCACGGCCATCCGAGTGTTCTATGATCCACCGGGCTTCGCAGCGAAGAGGCCAAGAAGTGAGGAATCTGACAAATGAGTCCTAAAGACCTTCTGACCACCACAGCTCCAGTGGCAGACTCGAAACTTGCCGATGAGTTGGAGAACTTCCAGGAGATCGCCGGAGTTCTGAAGCCATCGCCTGGTGCCATCCCGAAGCTCCCGGGAATCGACATCAGTGGGCTCTCCCTGCCGTTGCAGGAAGCGGCGGGCGGAGACCACATCATCTTCATCGACTTCAACCGGCGTTACGATCTGCCCCGCCGCATCGAGGCGGCTCGGCTGGAAGGTCGAGACGAAGTCGCAGACCGGCTACGGGAGTGCGAGCACCGCGCCGGGATCTTGCTGGCCGACGTGTCGGGTCACCGGGTGACCGACGCGCTGATTGCGGCGATGTTGCATCAGGCGTTTCTCGTCGGTGCCTACTATGAGCTCGATCGCTTCGGAGAGATCACCACCAAGCTCTTCGAGCACATCAATCAGCGTTTCTTTCGAACCACCCGGATCAACAAATATCTGACCATGGTCTACGGAGAGATCTCGGAGAGGGGAAGATTCCGCTTCATCTCCGCGGGCCATCCACGGCCGATGGTGTTCTCTCGCGAGTATGGGCGCTTCGTCGACATCTGCGAAGAGCGTCTCGTCTCCTATCCCCCGGTGGGGATGTTCCCCTCCGACGCGGGGCTGAGCGAGCGGGTGGAGGCGGGTCGACTCGGAACCAAGCAACCCTACACGGTGAATGAAATCGATCTGCTCGCCAGCGGCGATATCCTGCTGCTATATACAGACGGACTTTCCGAGCATGGGGATGGTGCCTATTTCCCCGCCGCCGTGGAGACGGCGCTTGCCCGCATTCAGGATCAGAGCGCTGCGGTCATCTGCGAGCAGCTGGAGCGGGATGTCCTGGCGTTCGCGCCCGCCACGGACGACATCAGCTTCGTGGTGATCAAGAAGACCTGAGCGGCTAGGGGTTGTACGCGGTGGGAACGAACTCGTCATCTTCCTGCAACATGCGCTCGAACTTCAGAAAGTCGTAGTAGCCGCATTTTCGAAGGCCGGGGTAGTCACCACAGATTCCGGGACGGGCTTTGTAGATCGTGCACTGGCGCGTCTCCCGGTCGAGGAACCTGCAGGCCGTTCCGTAGTGGTCGTCCCGGCGGTGGCGAAGAATCCGTTCACCGGGCTCATGGCCCTTCTTGGTGAACTTCCTTCGCGCCTCCTTGCGGGAGATTCCGAAGTACTTGGCCAGGCGGGCGATGTCCTTGTCCTCGACAATGATCCTGGCGTAGGAGCAGCAATAGGCCGGGCAGGCATCACAGTCGTAGAGGATCTTGAGTCCCTTCTTTTTCGCCATGACGGCGGATTGTACCCGAGACCGGATCGATTGCGAGGTGGAATCTGGAACGGTTCTAGCTCTGGAGCTGTCGCCGCCGCTGCACGCGTTCCATGCGCTGGTCCCTTAGCGCGGCGGCTGCCTCGCGCTGGTCGACGATGCGATCGGACTCGTCGACGATCTCGACTCCTAGAACGGTTTCGGTCAAGTCCTCGAGAGTCACCAGGCCCGAGATCCCTCCATGCTCGTCGATCGCCATGGCGATCGGCTCGCGCCGCTCGAGGATCTGTCGCATGGCCGCACCGACCGTCGCCACCTCCGGAATGAAGGGGATTGGCCGCATGAGACTCTCGAGCGTGATGTCCTGGTGACAGCCGTCGGCTACCCGCTTCAAGATCTCGCGTTGGAGCACGTAACCGACCACGTTGTCTTGACGATCGCGAAACAGTGGGATGCGGCTGAACGCCTCGGCCTCTCGATCGGCCAGGAGATCGGCGATGGTCGCTTCGGCAGAGAGCATCACGGCTACGGTTCGGGGGGTCATGACATCCTCGATGCGGACCTCCTCGAAGCGCAACAGATTCTCGAAGATCCTCGATTCGCCCGGTGAGATCGAGCCGTGTTGTGCCGCGGTGGCGATGGTAGTGGCGAGCTCTCCCCGCGAGACGGTTGTCTCGTGCCCGCGAGTGAGTACCCGGGTCAGAATCCGCGAGAGGACCAGGGCCGGCATCATTGCCCTGGTCAGAAGATGAAGCGACCATCCTACGATGCCGGAGAGTTGGTGCGAGTAGACCGCCCCCAGTGTCTTGGGAATGATCTCGGAGACGATCAGGATCAAGAAAGTCAGAGCTCCCGAGAAAACCCCGACCCAGGCGCTGCCGAAGACCTTGGCCGCCTGGGCCCCAGCGAGAGTCGCTCCCAGGGTGTTCGCCACAGTGTTGAGAGTCAGGATGGCGCTGATCGCGTCATCGACGTGAGTCTCTTTCAGGTCTAGGAGCAACTCCGCACCCTGGCTCCCTTGCTCTCGCTGATGGGCCAGGGTGATATTGCTCGAGGACAGCAGGGCAGCCTCCAGAAGTGAGCAAACGAACGAGACTCCCACCGCCAGGCCTACATAGAGGATGAGGAGGCTCAGAAAGGTCCTCCGGAGGGGAGAGCGAGAGAGGGTCGCTGTTGCATGGAGTCGATGGGCCTCAGCCGAGCTTGTACAACCGTCCCAGGAGAGACTGCAATGGGAACCGCTGCAGTCGGCCTGCGGCTGCGGCCTGTTCGTCGAAGCCCTGAACCTCGTCTGGCTCGATGCCGTCTCCCCACATCAAGATCGGCAGCGGGTCCGCGGCATGCTGTCCGCTCTCAGAGAGGGTGGCGTGGTCGGAGGCGACGATGAGACGCAACGGATCGGAGACGTTGTCGAGCAGCCAGGCCAGCTGTCGATCGATCTTCTCCAGAAACTCCATCTTGAGATCGGGCCTCTGGTCGTGAGCAGCGATGTCGGCGCCCTTGAAGTGCAACACGACCAGATCGTTGCTGCGCAGCTCCCTCAGGGCAGCGCGGACCTTGGCTTCGAGGTCGGTATCCAGGTTCGCCGTCATGCCCTCTTCGGTGACGGTCTTGCCGCCCAGCGATTTGGCGATCCCGAGGAGGGTTCGGTCGCCACCAACACAGGCAACCCGCAGAGGTAGGCCGCCGTCTTCCAACGGCAGGAGTCGGTGGAGTCGGCCTGCGCCCCGGGTCAGGATCGCGTTGGCTGGTGCCAGGCCATCGGCGGCTCGTTGGCGATTGATGGGATGACCCTCCAGAATGCGGCGCGCCTCCTGCTCGAAGAGGGCCAGAACCGCAGCCGTGAGGACTGCCTCATCGTCGTCGGGGTCGAGTGGCTCCGGTACGAGGGGTGGCCCCGGCACGGCTCCTTCGCCAGGGTCACTGCCTTGAATTGCCGGTGAAAGTCGCTCGCCGCGCAGAACTATGGCCAAACGGTGCTCGGTTCCGGCCTTGACGCGGACCTCCACCTCACGATCGAGGCCAGAGGGCAGCGGCAGACGGTCCAGCGCGGCGGCCAGCTCGGCTGCCTGCTCGCGGATTCGCCCGGCGCGCCGGTCGATGACCCGCCCACTCTCGTCCAGCGTCGCGAAGTTGCCCCGCAAGGCGATGTCGCCGTACTTGATCGAGATCCCGGCGCCGAGGGCTTCGATGGGGCCTCGCTTCATGGCTTGGGGCGACTGGCCGAGCAACGCCAGGTTGCCGGCCGCCGTGTCCGGCACGACTCCGGGTGCCACTGGATCGGCGATTCCGCACTGGCCCTCCCGAGCCAGGCGGTCGAGGGTCGGCGTCGTGGCGGCCTGCAAAGGGGTTCGACCGCCGAGAGCCCGGACCGCACGATCAGCCAGGCCATCGATGACTACGAGTAGGGTGGCCGCGGGTTGCTGGTGGGGTGTCCAATCCTCCTGACCGAGCCTGGGAAGGCTGTGCTCCAGGATGCTGGTGACAACCCTCATGGTGGCCTCGACCGGAGGATCACCGTCGGAAGTGTCGAGAATGGGGCGTTCGTGCTGTTCAGCCTGCTGCAGGATGTAGTCGTGAATCGTGCGGATGGAATTGAAGCTCTCGAGATATCTCTCAGCCAGTCGTCCGCCAGCTCGGCTCCGAGCCAGGAATCGGGTGCGGTGGGCCTCCTCGTTCAGCGTCGCCAAGACCAGGGGGATTTGATAGACAGCGCCCTCGAGGTCGGGAAAGGGCACCATTCCAGGGTGCACGTGCACGCCTTCGACGATGATGCTCATGTTCTCGACCATGGCTCGCTCGACCACCGCCCTGACGCCAACACAGACGCGAGTCGCCTGCTCTTCGAAAGTTGCGATGAGGCGTTGGGCGTGATCGGACTCTTGCGAGGCACCCAACCAGGCCTCCGTGGAGGCCTGGTCGTATGGCGACGCAACCTCGAAGCTCGAGCTGTGCAGGGCTGGCAGGATGGACTTGGTAAAGACCATTCGCATGACCTGCCGAATCGTGTCCGTGGCGTTGATGCGGTAGATCCGCAGCAATGGGCCGAGCTCCATCGCGAGGGTCGACTTTCCTGTGCCGCTCGCGCCGCCGACGTAGATCACCAGTGGCCTGG
>JAUWSP010000550.1 GCA_030610025.1 Acidobacteriota bacterium
CCTCGTCGAGGAGGAACACGGGATTCTTGGTACCCGCTTGCTTCATCCCCTTGAGGATCCGGCCTGGCATGGCTCCGACATAGGTGCGTCGATGACCCCGGATGTCCGCCTCGTCGCGGGCGCCTCCAAGTGAGATGCGGACGTATTTCCTACCCATGGCTCGAGCGATCGACTTCGCAATCGAGGTCTTGCCGACACCAGGAGGGCCAACAAACAACAGGATCGGACCCTTGGAGCTATTGTCCTCCTCGGGTGGACGACGATCATCCGAGGCCGGCTCGTCTTCGGCTGCTCGATCTCCCGTAGAAGCCACCAGAGGGTCTGCCGCGTTCTCCCCGGCATCCGGCACTGCAGCCGGCTCATCGTCGCCCTCGGCGACTTTCGATTCGAGCAGATCCCTTTCGGCTTGTAGCTGACGAACTGCCAGGAACTCCAGCACCCGGTCCTTGACGTCTTGCAGACCGTAGTGATCCTCATCGAGGATCTCGGCTGCCTGCTGAAGATCCAGGTCGTCTTCGCTGCGGGTGTTCCAGGGCAGCTCGGCCACGTTCTCGAGGTAGGTGCGGATCACCTGGTGCTCCATCGACTCACGGTTCATCCGCTCCAGCCGGTCGAGCTCCCGGTCGACCTCCTTCTGGGCCTCCGCAGGGAGATCCAGAGCATCCAGGCTGTTCTTGAGCTCGCCGAGACCAGGATCCCCGTCGCTCTCCCCAAGCTCTTCCTGGATGGCCTTGAGCTGCTCCCGCAGCACCATCTCGCGCTGGCGGTCACCCAGCTCACGCTGTACCTTGCTCTTGATTTCCTGCTGGGCGTCGAGCACTCCGATCTGCCGTTGGACCTGCAATAGAACCTGACGGAGTCGCTCTTCGACCGAGAGGGTCTCGAGGAGCATCTGGCGCTCGAGATGGGGAACTTCCAGATAGGCCGCGACCAGATCGGCCAGGCGAGCTGGATTCTCGGCCGAAGTCAGAACCTGCTTGACGACATCCTCTGGGAAGCCCGCCTTCTGCCCCAGCTCGAGGGCCCTTTCCCGGACCTCCCTCTGCAGCCCCAGGAAGGCCGTGTCGGTCAGATCGCTGGGTGACATCTCCTCCGCTTGGCGTACAACGGCCTCCAGATAATCGCCACTGGACTCGCTGATCCGCAGGGCGATACCCCTGTACTCACCATGCAGGAGGAACTGCACTCCACCTGTGACCCTCTGTAGCTGACCGATCCGCGCCACCGTACCGATGGTGTGGAGTCGATCCGGAGTTACCGTCTCGCGGTTCTCGCGTTGTGACACTGCGAAGACCAGCTTCTCTTTGGAGCCGGAAGCGGCCTGAATCGCTTTCAGGGTACCGGGACGTCCGGCACCAATAGGTGTAGTAACCCCCGGGAACACGACGGTGTCCCTGAGAGGAAGTACGGGTAGCGTCAAAGTATCCGACATGACTCTCCTTTGTGACTGAGAAACACCGGCAAGGGAGCTCTCGAATGAGTAGCCTGCCCTCCCCTCCTCCCCGATCCCGTTAGAAGCCCTGCCGGTGCAGGGAACGGCTCATCACTTCAAACGTCTCTAAATCGGGGAAAAATTCCCGTCCGTCAGTGTAGGTATGGACCGGGACGATCATCGTCGTCGCGCACGACGTGAATGCCACGTCGCTTTCTCATCCATTTCAGCTTGAGGCTGAGCCACTGCTGCTGCAAGCGCAGCCGGGCTCGGCGGGACCAGACCTGGGTCTGCCAGCCGGTCAACGCCCCATAGGTAAATCCGACGGCGACACACAGGCCGACGAACCCCGACACATCATGCGTGGAAAGGAATCCGAGAAAGGCGAAGAGGATCTCCAGAAGCAGAAACCACCGCGCTTGGATCGGCAGCACGAAGAACAGCAGGATCGTGGCGTGCTGGTTCATCGTTGCGAAGGCCGCGATCAGGATCGTCATCACCATACGCTGGCCCTGCATGAGGATCAGGGTCGTTGGAGGCGGCGGTCCCTGGCCGGTCGTGAAGTCTACGAGGGCGCCGACCAGTGCTGCCGCGATCCCCGCCACCAGGGCTGAAGACAGCAGGAGCTTCCAGAATCCACGCCTTCCGAGCCGGCCGAGAACGCTCCGGCCGAACAGGAAGAGGATGAGGAGCTCCAGCACGAACCAGAAATTGGGCGCACCCATGCCGATGAAGGGATAGGTCACCAGCTGCCACAGGAAACCACTTCGCCAAACCATCGGCGTCAGGCGAAGCAGGTCGGCCAACCATGCCGTGCTCTGGAAGAACTGGAGGGTAAAGGTGCCGAAGATGATCCCCAGGAGTATCCACAGGTCTTTCGGCACGGGCCCGGTGAGTCCGGCGAAGTCTCCACCGAACCCACCACCTCTGCCACCCTGAAATGGATTGCCGCCCTTCATCTCGACCTACCGAATCGAGCTCGCAGATGTAGCCAGGTTCTCATTCGACTGTAGGGCTCGCAGAAACGCCTTCGCGCAGGGAGTCACGCTTGTGCGCCAAGGTCTCGAGAAGGCTGTCGAAGGGCTTTGCGAACTTCTCGAGCCCCTCTTTCTGGAGCTCCTCGGTGTTGGTCTGCAGATCGATCCCAAGAGCGGCGAGCTCGTCGATCTGCTGGCGGGCCCCACTCCAGTCCTCGAGAAGGGAGGGCCTGACCTTTCCGTGGTCCCGGAAGGCCTCCAGGGTCTCCGGCGGAATCGTATTCACGGTGTCGGAGCCAACCAACTCTTCGACGTAGATCACATCCCGATAGGCGGGGTTCTTCGTGCTGGTGCTGGCCCACAAGACTCTCTGCGCGGCAGCTCCACGATCCCGCATCGGCTGGAAGGAAGCA
>JAUWSP010000198.1 GCA_030610025.1 Acidobacteriota bacterium
GGCGTGTTTCCTGTCGATACGGGTCTCTATCAGTTCATTGAAATGCTGCTGGATGAGACACAGAGCTACGTCGTCGAGATGATCGATCCGGAGGATCCCGACTTGGGCTGTGAATTGGATCAATCGCCGCTCCAGATCCCGAGCGAGAAGTTCAAGATCAATGGCGGGCCCTTTGAGGTCGATGCTGACACGAAAGTCCTCATCGACTTCGATGCCGAGAAGTCTCTCAAGACGACTGGCAACGGCAAGACCTGGCAGCTCAAGCCCGACGTTTCGATCGCCCAGGTTGATCCCTAGTTCGAGAGCGGGAATATGTCGGGGCGGCCCTTGCGGCCGCCCGCCGTACGTCCATCTCAGGGCGTAGTGTCGAAGTTGGACGACTACCAACTCGACGTATCGCCCGACTCGAAGCCGTCTTCGAAGATCGAGGTGGTGCTGGTGCAGAGGGAGCTGTCCCTGAAGTTGGCGAAGGTCAAGGCCGTCTTGTCCAACGTCAGGTGGTTGTCGGCGTCGCAGCCAGGGGCGGCATTTCCCTCTTTGCAGGTGGTCGAAGTTCCAGCGGCCACTCCCATCGGGTCACCACCGTAGCTGACTATCGGGTTCGACCAGTACTGCAAGCGAGAGCAATTGGGCCCCGAGTCACTGCATTCGGTGTTGTAGGCCATGATGGTCCGCCATCGATCGGGGGCGTTGACGAAACCATGGCTGTGGGCGTAGGGGGTCTTCGAGTTGTCGACATACCAGTCGTGTCTCGCCCCCATGTTGTGCCCCAGCTCGTGCGCAAAGCTGTAGTAGCCGGTGGCGCAGGTGTAGCTGACGAGAGAGAAAGCCAAACTCTCGAACGAAGACGAGACGCTCGACATGATGTAGGCCATTCCGCACCACTGGGTGTCACCGACAATCAGGACGACCGCGTCGGCGCAGCCAGCGTCCCGTAGACCGTGAACGTTGTCCATGTGGCCGTCAGTCGTGCCGGACAGCCGCGTGAGCGTTGTGGACCAGTTGAAACCGACCTCGCTATAGTCCACCTGTTGCACATCTGTCAGCGTGAGCCGCTGGCTGATTCCGCTGTTGGCGTAGGACTGGTTGGTTTCGACCACCGCCAGGTCGATCAGATTCTCGATTGCGGTCGTGCCCCCGGCCTTGTCACGGGCCGTCGGAGTGTAGACGACCAGAATGTCGATCTTGCTTCCGTCGTCGGAAGCCTCGAAACTCTCTGGGAGGTCCGATTCCGACCTGGAGACCTCTATGGGCTCGATCTCCGGAGCGTAGGTCGCCGGATCGACTTCGCTCAACCAGTGCAGACCGTCTCGAATGTGGCGAATCTGGAAGAGGGTTTCCCCTGTGTTGACGGTCCCCGTCATGGCCCCGTTACGAATTACCAGACTGACGGTGCCCGAGGAGCTTTCCTTGAGGTGCCCGGTCCAGTACCGGCCCCCTGACGCCAACTGCCCAGCCTGGTCGAGCCGGGCTGTGAAGATCGCATCTGGGAAAAGGTTCAGCGCCAGGGACGGGACCGGGGTGCCCTGGCCGGATTCGAGCTGCACGAGATCTACGGCCACGGCGCGGCGTCGAAGAACGGTAGCAGCGCCTTCTCCGAAGTCGGCCTGGTTCTCGATGGTTGCCTCAGAGAACAGTCCGGGGGAAGCCTGACCGATCGCGGGCACGAGTAGCCCCAAGGCGAGCATGAGCGTCAGTGTCGAGGTCCTTCGCATCCAAGTTGCTCCGAGCTGTAGGGCAAGACTTCGGAGCCGGATGATGCCACGCGGGACCCAAGATCACAAGGGAGGTCGATGCGCCTGGCTGCGAGTCGAGACCGACCTGGCGAGCGCCAGGTTTGACAACCGACCTCCGGTTTCGATCTAGTGCCTTGTATGCGATCGGCTTCCTCACCGACGATCTTCGGTGGTGCTGCCATGGCTCTACGCTTTGTCAAGGAGCTCGGCGGCTTCTTGCGCCAGCCGTTCGAGCCTAGAGTCGAACTGGAAGGCGTTCGCCGTCAGTTGGCAACGCGTCAAGAATCCTTTCTCGATCTTCTCGATCGGGGTGTTTTCACACAGCCTCACAGCCCCTACCTCTCCTTGATGAGGGAAGCGGGTATCGAATCGGGTGATGTCGAAGAGCTTGTTCGTGCTGAGGGGGTCGAGGGGGCCCTGGGCCGTCTTTTTGATGCCGGCGTGCGTGTGAGCCTCGATGAGCTCAAGGGCCGTAGACCCATTCGGAGACCCGGTTTCGAGAGAGAGACCCGGGCCTCCGACTTCGACAACCCTCTGAGACGCTCTCACTTCGAAGGCAGGACAGGAGGCAGCCGCGGAGCCGGGACCCGGCTCATCGTGGATCTGGGCCTGGTGCGCTACGAGGCGGCTCATCTGTATCTATCCCTGCAGGCTCTTGGAGCCCTGGATTGGCCTGCGGCCCGCTGGCGTCCAGTTCCACCCGGGGTGACAGGAATCAAGGAGGCACTCTACAGAGCCCGCATCGACCGCCTGCCTGAAGTCTGGTTCAGTCAGAATCGGTACCACCTTCGTAGGGAAGATGCTCGGGCAGCCACCTTTGCTGCCTGCGCTATCGGAGGGAGCCGTTTGTGGGGTAGACCCCTACCCATGCCAAAGCACGTGCCCCTGGATCGGGCGGCCGAGATCGCGAAGTGGCTGTCGCGCAAGACCTCTTCGGGCACTCCTGCGCTGTTGGACACCAATGTTTCTTCTGCGATCCGGGTGTGCCGGGCTGCCAGCGACGGTGGACATGACATCTCCGGGGCGCTGTTTCGCACCGGCGGTGAGCCTCTGACGCCTGGCCGAGCCCAGATGATCGAGCAGACGGACAGCCAGGTCGTCTGCAACTATGGCATCGCGGAAGCGGGTCGGTTGGGTCTGGCCTGTGGTGACCCCTCCATGCCCGATGAGGTGCATCTGTTGGCAGACAAGATTGCGGTACTGCAGCGGCCTCACGTTCCGGCTTTCGGGGGTCCTGCTCTCGATGCCCTCTTCGTGACGACGCTGCATCCCGCGACACCGAAGCTGATGCTCAATGTCGAGATCGGCGACTATGCGGTTCGGTCACGCCGCCACTGCGATTGCGCCCTGGGCAGGGCCGGCTTCGACGACCATCTGCACACGATCCGAAGTTATGAAAAGCTGACCAGCGAAGGGATGCACTTTCTGGGTAGTGATCTACTGGAGTTGCTCGAGAGAGTCTTGCCCGAGCGGTTCGGCGGGGGTCCGAACGACTATCAACTGGTGGAAGAGGAGATCGACGGATTGGCTCGAGTGACCCTGGTCGTCAATCCCAGCGTGGGTAAGGTTCGAGAATCAGAAGTCACCGAAGCCGTACTCGGCGCCCTGCAGCGCGGAGGCCAGGGACGAGCCATGATGAGTCAGTGGTGGAGGGATGGATCGACCCTGAATGTGGAGCGCCGGGAGCCGTTTGTGACCGGCGCAGCCAAAGTGCTTCCTCTTCATGTCAAACAGGGAAGCGCAGAGTGAAGTTCGGGACTTTGGGAGGGCCGTGGTGAGGTTTCGAATTCGTCCCTACCAGGATGGAGACGCCGAGGGAGTCGTCGAGGTCTACCGCGACGCCTACGATGTTCTGCGCGCCAGTCGCGGTGGCCAGCACGCCGACTCGATCGTCGACCGAATCCAGGCGATGTCCGATGAAGCCCTTCTGGAACGACTCCTCCGTGGCTACTATCTCGTCGTGGCCGAGAACGAGGACGACGGTGCTTTGCTGGGCATCGGAGCCGTCAGTGATCGGCGAATCGATCGTCTGCTCGGGAGCGCGCGGAGCAAGAGTCACTATGTCAGGCTGGGACTGCAACGGGGCAAGGGTGGCGTCGGCCTCGGGACCCTGCTCCGAGAAGCCACTCTCGGGCAGGCTCGAAAGCTCGGCTACCGCAAGGTCTGGGGCTACTCTCAACCCGAGTCGAAGGGCTGGCATGGCAAATTCGGAGCACGGTTCTATCGACGCCATGACACCTACAACCCCGAGCACTCGATGATGGTGCACTACTATGACATCGAGCTGCGAAAGAGCCTCTGGAACTCCATCAGGATCGAGCCTTGCATCGTCCGGTTGTTCAAACTGGTGCCGACCCTGAAGGCGAGACTAGAAAGTCGCAGGAGTAGACTCGATCGACAGCTCGAACATCCACAGAACGACTGAAGGCTCGTCCTGGAAGGAACCAATATGAGAATTGCACTCGTGCAGCAGGAGGCCTCGCAGGACAAGCAGCACAACCTGGGGAGGGGCCTGGAAGCGGCACGGCGGGCGGCCGGGGAGGGGGCAGAAGTCGTTGGCTTTGCAGAGCTGGCTTTCGAGCCGTTCTATCCGCAGCGTCCGGCAAGTGGCGGGGTGAAGGATCTGGCTGAGCCGGTGCCAGGGCCCATTACCGAGAGCTTTCAGAAGCTCGCCGTGGAGCTCGGAGTCGTGGTTGTGTTGAATTTGTTCGAGCGGGATGGTGAGCAGACGTTCGACACGTCACCGGTCATCGACGCAGACGGCACACTGCTCGGCCGAACCCGGATGGTCCACATCACCGAGTACGACTGTTTCCACGAACAGGGCTACTACAGCGAAGGAGACCGGGGCGCGCCGGTCTATGCGACCCGCGCCGGCATGATCGGCGTCGCAATCTGTTACGACAGGCACTACCCGGAGTACATGCGAGCCCTGGCTCTGAACGGAGCAGAGATTGTCATGGTGCCCCAGGCCGGGGCAGTGGGGGAGTGGCCCGAAGGCCTGTACGAGGCCGAGATGCGGGTGGCGGCCTTTCAGAACGGCTACTTCACTGCCCTCTGCAACCGCGTTGGCAAGGAAGAGTGCCTGACCTTCGGTGGAGAGTCGTTCGTCTGCGATCCGGCCGGGCTCGTAATCGCCCGGGCGCCAACCATGGAAGAGACGATTCTCTACGCCGATCTCGACCTGGAAGAGGTGGCCAGGTCCCACGCCCGTGAGCTCTTTCTGAGGGACCGAAGACGAGAGCTCTATGGCGAATGGTTGTCCCGCTAGAACAGGAGTCGGCTGGTGTCCACCAATCCGAAAGCTCGGCCCCGCCGGAGAATTGAAGCGGGGGACGGTCAGATGATCAGTGTTGGCGACATGGGTTCCAGACTCAGAGCTGCCCTTCTGTTGAAGACAGCTCTTGTCGGAATGGTTCTGGCAGGGGGCTGTACGCTCCGCTACCAGGCGCCCGATCTCGGGGATCTGTACAACCAGGCGGCGCAATACGAGGGGCCCGAGCGCCGAGCCATCATCGTGATTCCGGGCATTCTCGGATCGACCCTGGTCGATCAAGGCACCGATACTACGGTTTGGGGTGCCTTCGCTGGTGACTACGCCAGGCCCGGCAAGCCCGATGGGGCCCGACTGGTGGCCCTGCCCATGCGGGAGGGTGCGTTGCTCGGAGACCTGCGAGACGATGTCGTGGCTACCCAGGTGCTGGATCGGCTCAAGGTACGGCTCCTCGGTCTCCCCGTGCAGCTGCAGGCCTACTTTCAGATGATCGAAGTTCTGGGTGCGGGTGGCTATCGGGATGAAAGCCTCGGCCTTTCCGGTGCGGTCGACTGGGGTGACGACCACTTCACCTGCTTCCAGTTTCCCTACGACTTTCGAAGGGACAACGTCGAGAGCGCCCGCCTCCTCCAGGAGTTTATCGTCGAGAAGCGGGCCTACATTCAGCAGCAGATGCAACGCCGATTCGGTGTTGAAGAGGTCGAGGTTCGCGTCGACAACGTTGCTCATTCGATGGGAGGGCTGTTGACCCGCTACTTCCTTCGGTATGGGGGAGCCGATCTGCCCGAGGACGGCTCACTTCCCGAGCTCACCTGGGTGGGCGCCGAAGTTGTCGATCGCGCGATCCTGGTGGCGCCACCCAATGGCGGCTCACTCGAAA
>JAUWSP010000309.1 GCA_030610025.1 Acidobacteriota bacterium
AGTTCAGTGGCGACCACCGGGCGGGATCTGCGTCGGACCCCTCTTGCGTATCGCGCCGCGATACTCGACTGTGAGGTCACCCTGCTTGATAAATAGGTAGACCTTCTTGGGACGCTTGTCGTCGAGACCGTCCTCGGCGCTCGGCGGATAGACCCAGATTTCCACGTTCTGCCTCCTGACCTGCGCCGATAGCTCGTATCGGGTCTCGCCGGGCGGACCGTAGAGCACATGGGTCGTGCCGCGATCGGTGTGCCTACCCCGATGAGTGCCTTCGGCGAACAGGCGGTCCGCCTCCGCCGATCGTTCCTCGAACAGCTGGTGTTTGCCTTTCTTCGGCCAGACCGAATCGGGCCCGCGCCTGGCCCAGAACTCCTCGATGAACGAGTCGGCCGCATCGTCGGTGGTCAGGGCCAGATAGGCGTCGACTTCCTCCTGGGTCGCCATCCTCGAGATCGCACCGACCAGCCATTGCGAATGGTCGGGCGACAGCGAGAAGTTGGTGAACTCCTCCGGCCCCGGAGCCTTTCGCTTCTTCTTGGCGGTCGCCTCGTTCGCCGGGGCAAGCCACACAACAGCGAGGCTCAGGCTAAGAGCGACGCAGGAGATCCAGGAATTCTTCACGGACGGGTCGTTGATGAAATACGCCTCGAATGGCCGAGGTCACGGTCAAAGCACCGGGTTTCTTGACGCCACGCATCTCGACGCACAGGTGTCGAGCTTCGATCACCACCATGGCACCCAGGGGATGGAGATTCTCCTCCAGGTAGCCTACGACCTGCTCCGTCAACCGCTCCTGCAACTGAGGGCGCTTGGCGTAGAACTCCAGAATGCGAGCGAACTTCGACAAGCCAATGATGCGATCGGCGGGAATGTAGGCGATGTGAGCACGTCCATAAAAAGGAACCAGATGATGACAGCACATCGAATAGAAAGGAATGTCCCTCTCCATCACCATGTGAGAGTACCCCTCCTCGTTCGGGAAGGTCGTCACCTGGGGCTCGGTGCCCTCCTTGAGGCCATGGAACATCTCGTCGTACATCTTGGCGACGCGCATGTCGGTCTCTTGGAGGTTGTGATCCGTCAGGTCGAGCCCGAGCTCGACGAGAATAGCCCTGACGTGAGAGGCGATTCTCTCGAGCTGCTCCTGGTTGTTGTCGCCATTCTCGGCAGCCGGTTCTGCGGCTTCCTTGTCGACGATGGCAGGTGTCTGATCTCGACTCATGGCCGCGTTCTCCGGGGTCCTGAAGTCTCCGCATGGGGAGCCTTCGCACTGGACGGCTGATTCTATCCCACCCCCTGGTCGCTCCACCGACAGGTCGGAGACTCGAACCTGGTCGAGATGAGCTGATGCAACGCCGACGTCCTCACTGACGACGCCCCGACTCTCGTCTATAATCCGCTGACGGAGATCCAATATGCCCAATCTGACCATTGAATACTGCGTAGTTTGAAACTACCACCCCCGTGCCGCCGGTCTGGCGGACGAGATCAAGAGCCGGTTCGGAGTCAGCCCCGTGCTGATCGAGGGACGCAACGGCGTGTTCGAGGTCTGCCTCGGCGACGAGACCGTCTACTCGAAAGGGGTCACGGGTAGATTCCCCGAACCTGGAGAGGTCGAAGAGCTGCTGGAAGGCAAGCTCGGGGCCTAGCCCTCCGTGCGACGCACCAACTGAGCAACGACTTCCATGTGGCCGGTCTGCGGGAACAGGTCGAGCAGCACCAGCTCCTCGATCGAGTAGAGCTCACTCAAAGCCCGCAGGTCCCGCGCCAGCGTTCCCGCATGGCAAGAGACGTAGGTCAAGCGGGTCGGAGCCTTGGCACCGAGGACGTTCCTCACCCTCCTGGAAAGCCCGCTTCGGGGTGGATCGACAATCACCCGCTCGGGATTCTCCGGCAACTCCTCGATCCAACCCTCGATCGCCCGGGAGACGACCTCGAGCTGCCCGAGTCGATGAGCTCGAGCATTGCGACGGGCAAATCGCGCCGCAACCCGATCTCCCTCGACAGCGGTGACTCGCTTGTACTTGCTGGCGAGCGGCAGGCTGAAGAGCCCGACTCCGGCATACAGATCGTACGCTTCCTCCCCGCTCCAGCGACCCACCGCGACCTCGACCAGCGCTGGGAGCAGCTGTCGATGGGCCTGGAAGAAGCACCGGGCGTCGAGCCCATACTCGAGATCCCCCACCTGTAGCTTCACCTCGCCATGAGGCAGGCCGGGGACCACCGGCGCCGAGCTCAGGGCATCGTCTTCGCCGACCAGCAAATCCAGGCGACGCGGCCCTCCTTCGCTCAGGAGACCCGGCAGGGTGCTCAAGAGACTCTCCAGCTCGGGCACCAGCACGGGGCATCGATCTACCGGGATCACCTCGTTGCTGTGACGTGAGTGGTAGCCAACCCCGATGGCTCCTTGCGCTGAGTCGATATGGAACTGGGCGCGCATGCGGTAGCCCCAGGCCGGACCGGCCACGACTCGTACAGGCAGCTTGCCGCCGAGGCCTCCTAGCCGGCGCAGGGTCTCCCCCACCGCTGCGACTTTGAGCTCGACCTGGAGGTCGTCTTCCAGGTGCTGCAGATCACAGCCGCCACAGCGCCCGAAGAAGGGGCATGGTGGCTCGCGTCGACCCCGGCCCGGTTCAAGAATCTCGAGGATCTCGGCCCGACCGTAGTCAGGCCGCCGCTCCACCAGCCGAACCCGCAGGCGATCTCCCGGAGCCGATCGGGGGATGAAGATCGGAATGCCCTCGAATCGGGCCAGACCGTCTCCCCCGGCGATGAGCTTCTCCACCTCGACTTCCAGCTCGTCCAGGGTGGCTAGCCGGGCTCCGGCGCGTTCTCTCTGAGAGTCACGGGACCCAGGAGGGGCTGAACTCGTCGGGTTCTCGGGTGTGTCAGACATACGTCTCCGTTCTACAAAGAGCTCGGTGGCTCAATCCATCAGCAGATGAACGCGAGGCGCCAGGCCCGCGAGCTCCTGCTCGACAGCCGAGCGAATCTCGGTTGGCTCATATCGCCAGCTCGCATGGTGGAGGACCAGATCCTGATTGCGGAACTGCGGCGCCCTTTCGGCGAGGTCGCTCAAATGAAGATGCTTGAATCGCTGGCCTCGGGACCGGCTCGCCTCACCGAAGAAGGTGCATTCGAGCAGCAGTACTGTGCTCTCGAAGAGGCGCGGCTCGAGATCGAAGACCCCGGTTCCGGTGTCTCCGCAATAGGTCACCCAGAGCTCCTGGGTCACGTCCTCGATCTCCACGCCGTCTCTTCTCAGCTCCGCAAGCTCCTCGGCTGAGCGCTGTCGAAACCGGTCTTTCAGCTGCTTTCGAGCCCGCACCAGCTGAAAGCCCAGGCTCGGAACGACGTGATCGGTAGCGAAGGCCTCGACACTCAGATCACGCCCGACCGACACCTGATCACCCGGCTCCAGGGGCTCCAGACTGTACCGATAGGAAGCCTGCTCCAGGCTCTCGGCCGCCTCGACCAGCCGTCGCAGGTCCTCCAAGATGTCGGCCGGACAGAAGACCCGTGTCGACTCCACGCCCTGCATGGCCTTCAGGGAGAGGACGAACGGCAGCCCCAGGGCGTGATCGAGATGGCCGTGGGTCAGGAAGATCTCGCTGGCGCCAGCCAGCGCCAGCGACCCTCGCCCGACATCGAAAGCGAGTCCCGGAGGATGAACCCGAAACCAGCTCGCGTCACCAGCCCGCGAGCTGCCTTCGATTCTCAGATTCTGAAACTGAAGACTGACGCTCATTCCCAGGCAACCTCGTCGCTGGTGGATCCTGCGCCGGTCTATCGGTCTAGATCTCCTGATACACCCAGCGGCGGAGCGGCTCCAACCGTTCGGCGACGGAATCCCAACTGGGGTCCATCACCCAGAGAGTGGCGGCCACCGACGACAAGAGCGAGTTACCGTCCTGGGGTGTGAAACAGAATCCGTAGACCTCTCTCCTGTCCCGGACCAGCAGGGTCGGCAGCACGACCACCGCCTGCGAAAGAATGCGGCCATAGTAACCATGGTCGCGCCCGAAGCTGAAGATCAGATTCGCCTCCCGCTTCGCCGTCGTCGCCACGCGGTGGTTGTCTCGCAACCTCTCGTTCACTTCCTCCAGGTCCATATCGCGTGTCAACCGGATCTGGAACCACATGGAGTGCATGTACTGGGTGTTCAGCTTGACGGCGCTGGAAAACAGATCGACGTCCAGATCCAGGGTCTGGAACACCCCGAAGGCATCGCGTGCATGGTGGGTACCGAACTGGGCGTCATCATGCTTGCCGACACTCGGTGCCGGAACGAACTTCTCGACCTGCGTGACGTCGTTGGCCCGCCGCATACACACGAAATTGCCCCGATCCAGGCAGAAGCCCGCATCATCATCGTCGCAGATGGTCTTGATCAGGGTGGTGATGTTGTGGGTATTGCAGGAGACGATCTTGATGAACTTG
>JAUWSP010000239.1 GCA_030610025.1 Acidobacteriota bacterium
ATCTCGATCCTGCCGCCAGATCAGTATCTTTCGGTCGTTCTCCAGGCCACCGAAGGTTGCAGCTGGAACCAGTGCACGTTCTGCAGCTTCTACATGGATCGGCCTTTCAGGACCCGGTCGGTGGTCGAGTTTCGGGATCACGTCGAGGCGGTGAAGGACCTTCTTGGGGCGGGGCTGGCGCTTCGCCGAGGGATCTTCTTGGCTGATGGAAATGCGCTGGCATTGTCTCTGAGGCGACTGGAGCCGTTGATCGAAGTGGCCAGGGAGGTCTTCCCGGACCGCTCCCTGTATGGCTTCGTCGATCTCTTCAGCGGCGAGCGCCGTCCTCTGGAACACTGGAAGCGGCTGGCTCACTGGGGCCTTGAGCGCGTCTATATCGGCATGGAGACAGGCCTGGACGAGCTGCTGGGTCTGGTCAACAAGCCCGGCTCCGGGGCCGAGTTGATCGAGTTCGTGAACGAGCTCAAAGAGGCATCGCTCAGCGTCTGTCTCATTCTCATGGTCGGTCTTGGAGGCCGTGAGTACAGGGCCGAGCACGCCAGGGCGAGTCTCGAGGTGTTGAAGCGTTTGCCGCTCGACAGCTCTGATCTGATTTACCTGTCGCCCTTTGTAGAGCAGCGAGAATCGGGAAGCTACCGCGTTCCCCGAGGGAAGGCCGGCCCCATTCCCATGTCGGAAGACGAGATTGAGAGCGAGCTTCAGCTATTGGCAGCGAGAATTCGACAATTGGGTGTGAAGGCGAGCCGATATGACATCCGAGAGTTCGTCTACTGACACCCAACAGGCGCTTCCGAGATTCTCCCTCCTTCATCGCCCCGTCCAGCCTGCATGTCTGGGCATTCTCCATGGAGGTACTTGCCAGGAGAGGAGTGGGGAGGTAAGTTGGGTGTCGCCGATTCGTGTTTCTGAAGTAGGAGACCGCAGTGATGAGTGTTGATTTGCCTCGTTCTGATGAGATGAGACCTTCCCGCTACATTGAAAAGGTGAGCCTCATCACAGGAGAGACTCTCGACGACGAGATTCTCCCGAAACAGCTCCTGGTCCGGCATCATCGCGACTATCACCTGGTGGATATTCATGCTCGCCGCATGATGAGTCGAGTGGTCCGGGAGACTGGCAGTCCCGACGAGGCGCGCCGAAGGATGCGTGAGGTGCGTCGAAAAGGTAAAAAGGCTGCCGAAGTGATCGCAAAGTTGATTGGACAGTCCGACGTCTCCAAGGTTTCGAAGGCACTGTTCGGCTTGAAGGACAAGGAGTACTACTTCCGATTCAAGAAGTCTCCGAGGGAAGAGGAGGACATCCATCGGCAACTGACGGATCTTCGTGAGGAAGCCGGGAAGCAACAGGCCAAACTGGCAGAGCAGGACCGTCTGGCACTACGGGTTCTGCTGACCGGGGGCACGGGATTCGTTGGCAAGGAGATCATCTGGCAGGCGGCCTACGACGACGATATCGCCGAGATGATCGTGGTGATTCGGCCTCGGCAGATCGTCGATCGAAAGACGGGAGACGTGGTTCGGACTGTCAGTCCGGCGGAGCGCGGTGAGCGGCTTCTGGATCGACTATGGCTCGAAGCGCCCGATGTGCGCTCTAAGTTTTCCTTCGTAGAAGGCGATGTGGAGCAGCCCGACCTGGGAATCGACCCCGCGGTTTTAGAGAAGCTGGGGCCGAAGGTTTCCCATGTTGTTCACTGTGCGGCCAGCGTTGCCTTCGACGACCCCTATGAAAAATCGTTTCGCACCAATGTGCTGGGGACACTGAACGCCCTGCGGTTTTCCCGGGCGCTGCAATCGTTGCCCCAAAGCTCTTTCGTGGCCCACGTGGGGATCGAGACGTCCTACATTCACGGCCGCAAGGTGACGGGTCTGGCGCGGGAGGCACAGGTAGTCTTCCCGCGCAACTTCTACAACAACTACTACGAGGCCACCAAGGCGATGGCCTCCTTCGAGACCGAGCGTTTCATGCTGGAAGAAGGCCTGAGAGTGGTGCAGCTGTGCCCTGCCATCGTGATCGGAGAGTCCAGGGCCGGGAACAACCGCGGTGACGCGAAGGTGGTCAACGCCCCAGTCAACCTGTTCGGGCGGGCTCAAGAGGCGCTGACCTCGCAGGAAGGCAGTTGGATGGATCGATCGAAGGGGGCGATGCTAGCCAAGATGGCCTGTGTGTTTCCTGCGGACCCCACGGCGGAGCTCAACCTGGTACCGGTGGATCGAGTCGTGGCTGGAATTCTCGCGGCGTTGAAGACGCCGGCTGCGGTGGGCGAGAGAGTCCACCTGGCGGGAGACCATCGTCTCACTTCACACCAGATTGCGCAGATCGTGCAAGAGGAGTTGGGCGTCAAGGTGAAGCTGGCGGAGCCGACGCTGCACCGAACCGTCACCCTGCCGATTATCACGAAGGTCCTGAAGAAGGCCAAACAGGAGAAGATCGCCCATGCGCTCGACAAGCTGGGAACGATCTTTGCGGGCTACAGCGAGTGGGGTCAGCCCATCCACCAGGTCGGCAACGACGTGAGGGTGCTGGGACTGTCGAAGCAACGGCCCAACACAGAGCACGTCTTCCGGCTCCTCTGTCGTCACAATCGCTTTGTGCAGGAGTTCGGCAGGGTGCGGGACCTCGACGAGATCTCACGCCGGGAAAAGGCCTGGTGGGACTTCATGCTGGGTCTGGAAGACGAGACTGGAATGCCGGTAGGTGCCATACCGGCTGACAAGTTCCACGCCATGATGGCCGATCGACTGGATACGGACAGCTTCACTCTGCTGGGTAGTGAAGAGGCCTGAGCCGAATCCTCGTTCAGGGAGCCTTGGACAGATCCCCCTAGCACCGGGGCTCAGTCGTCGCGCTCACCTGCATGGCCCGACCAGGACTTCATGCCTGTGGTGACTCCCATGAGGTCGGCCAGCCCATCGGACAGGAAGCGAGGCAGGATTCCTTTCAGGAGCGGTGTGAATTTGACCAGCCAGGGCTCCAGAACCATCTCCTGACGTTTCAAGATCGCGGTCCGCACCTTGTCGACCAACTGCTCTGGCTCGAGAAATGGCATCAGCATGGGCGGCCGGACCCCTTCGAACATTCCAGTATCGACGTAGCCAGGGCAAACGGTGGTGACCGCGACGTGCTCGTGGCCAAGCTCTGTCATCTCTTGACGGATCGACTCGGTAAATCCCAGCACCGCCCACTTGCTCGATGCGTAGGTCGAGCCCCAGGGCAGGGCGACGAGGCCAGAGGCGCTGCTGATGTTCACCAGGTGTCCCTCCTCGGCGGCGATGAGGTCCGGAAGAAAGTTGTAGGTCATGGCGACTACGCCATCGACATTGACTCGGTAGGTAAGCAGGTGCTTCTCGAGCGGCAGGTCCAGGAAAGGTCCGCCGAAAACCACGCCCGCATTGTTCACCAGAACCTCCACCGGGCCCAGTTGATCATGCAGACGCTGTCGGAAATCCGGCAGAGCTTCGGTGTCGGTCACGTCCAGCGTGAATACCGAGCAGTCGACCTCGTCCTTTTGGAGGCTCTCGCGGGCCCGTTCCAGCTCGACGGCATCGAGGTCGGTGAGCACGATCCTGCCGCCATCTCGCCCCAGGCGACGAGCGATAGCGAGCCCAATTCCGCGGGCGCCGCCGGTGATGAGAATCAGCTTGTCACGGAGGCTTCGCATGTCGTTTCCCCTTCTGGTCTGGTTGCGTGCCAGAGCAACGGTTGCTGACCGATTCAGCCTAGCACGGCGCCCGCGGCTTCAGTGAGTATCAAGCCGAAGTTCGGGCAGGGCTGGAGAGGATTCCGCGGACTTCAAAAGGAGTGCAGGCGGGAGACTCTGGGACCTCCGCGCGTTGGTTGGCCGCGGCGGGTGCATTGGGTCTCGTGGGCTTCTGGTCGGGCCGTCGACGAAAGAGGAGACGGTCGAAACGACACCAGGCTTGATTCTGCCGGCAGCCTCGGCCACTCGCCGATCAGGCGTCGTCGAGGACTTCGCGTACCTTGTTGGCGAGTGCGTCGGGTGTGAAGGGCTTCTCCAGGAAATTGGTCTCCGGATCGAGCTCGCCGTGGTGGGTGAGCACGTCGTCGCTGTGTCCTGAAACGAAGAGCACCTTGAGATCCGGACGAGTGACCAGAGCCTCCTCGGCCAGCTTGGCACCACTCTTTCCTGGCATGATGACGTCGGTCAGCAGTAGATGCAGTGGCTCCCGCATCCCATCGAGGATGCCCAGTGCCTGATCGCCGTTGGCGGCTGCGATCACCCTGTAACCGATGTTCTCGAGAATCCTGCTGGCGAGAGCCCTCACTCCGTCCTCATCTTCCACCAGGAGAATGGTCTCGGTGCCGGGCCTCTGGCCAAATTGTTCCGCGACAGGGCGTTCCTGGATGATGGCCTTGTCGATGCGTGGCAGGTAGATTCTGAATCGAGTGCCCTTGTTGGGCTCGCTGTCGACCCAGATGTAGCCGCCGCTCTGCTTGACGATTCCGTAGACCGTAGAGAGGCCCAGGCCGGTGCCTTTTCCCACCTCTTTCGTGGTGAAGAAGGGCTCGAAGATCCTGGACTGGTCGTGATTCGGAATGCCTCGACCGGTATCGGTGACGGCCAGCATGGAGTAGGGACCTTCGATCACATCGTAGTTACCGTCGCTGTAGCTCGGATCCAGGTGCTCATTGGCGGTCTCGATGGTGAGGCGCCCCCCGTCGGGCATTGCATCCCGGGCGTTGACCGCCAGGTTGACGAGCACCATCTCCAACTGACTGGGGTCTGCCTTGACCCAATCCAGGGTCGCTTCGAGCTTGGTTTCGAGCTCGATGTTCTCGCCGATGAGCCGGCGTAGCATGTTGCTCATGTCGCAGACGATCGTATTGAAGGTCAGAACCTCGGGCAGCATCATCTGCTTGCGGCTGAAGGCGAGGAGTTGGCGGGTCAGGGAAGCGGCACGGCGAGCGGCCTTGCTGACTTCGTCGATTTGCCCACGAAGCTCGTCTCGTGGTGGCAGTTCCCTGGCCATGAGCTCCACGTTGCCGATAATGACGGTCAGGAGGTTGTTGAAGTCGTGCGCGATGCCGCCGGCCAATTGTCCTACGGCCTCCAGGCGCTGAGCCCGCCGCAAGCGCTCTTCGCTTTCCACCAGGGCCTCCTGGGCGTCTTTCCAGGAAGAGATGTCTCGGGCTACTCCCAAGACTCCCTTGGGCTGTCGCTGCTCGTCCCTGAGCAGGGTCATCTTGACCTCACACCAGAGGGGCGTCCCGTTCTTGTGAACCAGCTCGAGGTCGAGGGTTCGAGTAC
>JAUWSP010000145.1 GCA_030610025.1 Acidobacteriota bacterium
GCAATCATCAGGAACGCCACCAACGTCACGATGACGAAGGTGAACATGAAAACGCCGAGTGCGATGGTAGTCATGGTTCTAGAGTTGGATTCCGCCGAAGGCCATGAATCCGATGGCCATCAGGCCGGTAATGATGAAAGTGATTCCCAGGCCGCGCAGCGCCGCCGGGATATCGTGATAACGGAGACGTTCCCGAATCGCCGCCAGCGCCACAATGGCCAATGCCCATCCAATACCCGAGGCAATGCCGAAGACGGTACTCTCGCCGAGAGTGTAATCACGCTCCACCATCCAGAGTGATGCGCCGAGGATGGCGCAGTTGACGGCGATCAACGGCAAGAAGACGCCGAGTGCCGAATAGAGCTTCGGCATGTAGCGATCCATCACCATTTCGACGATCTGGACCATGGCGGCGATGGTGCCGATGTAGGTGAGGAAGCCGAGAAAGGAGAGGTCGTAGCGGGCCAGATCCGGGCTCACCCAGGCCAGCGCACCCTCCTTCAACAGGTAGGTGTAGATCAGGTTGTTCATCGGCACCGTGATGCCTAGAACGAAGATGACGGCGGAGCCCAGGCCGATGGCGGTCTCGACCTTGCGCGAGACGGCGAGAAACGAGCACATGCCCAGAAAGAAGGCAAGGGCCATGTTCTCGACGAAGATGGACTTGACGGCGAGGCTCAGGTAGTGCTCGAGCATCTCAGTCTTCCTCCATCTGATCTGGTTTCCAGACCCTCAGGCCCCAGATCAGGAAGCCGATGATGAAGAAGGCGGCAGGCGAGTAGAGCATCATGCCGTTGGGGTTGTACCAGCCCCCGTCGGAGACGAGCGGCATTACCTGCTTGCCGAACAAGGAGCCGGAGCCGAAGAACTCCCTCAGGAAAGCCGTGATCATCAGGATGAGGGCGTAGCCCAGGCCGTTTCCGATGCCGTCCAGGAGGCTCAAGCCCGGCGGATTGGCCATGGCAAAGGCCTCCGCCCGCCCCATGATGATGCAGTTGGTGATGATGAGGCCGACGAATACCGAGAGCTGTTTCGAGATGTCCCAGAGATAGGCCTTGAGGATCTGATCGGTGACGATCACCAACGAGGCGATGATCGTCAACTGGACGATGATCCTGATGTTGGTGGGGATGCTGTTGCGCAGCAGGCTGATGGCCACGTTCGACAGCGTCAATACGCAGATCACCGCGATGCTCATGACCAGCGAGGTGTCCATACGCGTGGTCACCGCCAACGCCGAGCAGATACCCAGCACCTGTAGGGTAATCGGGTTCTCGTTGAATAGGGGATCGACCAGCGCTTCTCGATTCTTGCTCTCCATCAGGTCGCCCTCCTTCGTGAGAGGTTCTCCAGGTAGGGGCCCAGGACCTCGTCTCCCAACCAGAAGTGCACCAGGTTGGTGACCCCGCGGGCAGTGAGGGTGGCTCCGGACAGGCCGTCGACTTCGTAGGGGTCCTCGGCGGGTGGCCCGGCAGGACCTTTGATGACCGTGATCTTCGGCTGACCATCTTCGCCGAATGCCTTTCGACCCACCCAGCGTGCCTTCCACTTGGGGTTGTCCACCTCACCCCCCAGCCCCGGGGTCTCGCCATGTTGGTAGAAGGTGATGCCGCGGATGGTCTCGAGGTCGTTATCGAGAGCGATGAAGCCGTAGAGGGTGGACCAGAGACCGTATCCCTGGATCGGCAGCACGATACCTTCGACGCCGTTGTCTCCCAGCACCTCATAGACCAGCACATGGTCCGGTAGCCTTTGGACCAGAGCGCGATTCTTTGGAGCGACGCTGCTGGTCTCGGGATCCTTGGCCGCTCGAACCTGATCGAACGTGGCCGGGTCGATGTCCGTCGCCTCCTCACCGGTTTCGAGGTTGACGACGACCATGCGGATGTTCTCGAACCGGCGCTGGACCTCTACCGCGTCGATCTTCTCGCCGGCTTCCAGGAGGCCCGCCGCCAACAGGACATTGCGCTGCTTCTCGAGGGCGGCATTGATCTCCTGCGCCGGTTTCAGGGAGACGGCCGCCGAGGAGACGACGATGGCGCAAACGATGCAGACAGCCGTGGCGAAGAGAATCGTATAGAGCGCACTACGTTGCATAGCGTCGCATCCTCCGTTTGACGTTGCCAGCCACCACGAAGTGATCGATCAAGGGAGCCATGACATTCATCAGCAGGATGGCCAGCATCATGCCTTCGGGGTAGGCCGGATTGACGACCCGGATGAGCACTGCGAGGACGCCAATCAGGAATCCGTAGATCCAACGTCCCTTGTCGGTCTGGGTTGCCGAGACCGGATCGGTGGCCATGAAGACCATCCCGAAAGCCCAGCCTCCCAGCACGAAGTGCCACCAGAGGGGAATGGCGAAGAGAGGATTCGTGTCGGAACCGATGGCATTGAGCCCCAACACCATGACGACCGTGCCGATGACGACTCCGGTCATGATGCGCCAGGAACCGATCCGCGTGATCAACAAGATAACGGCGCCGATCAGGCAGGCCAGTGCCGAAGTCTCGCCCATGGATCCCGGGATGAAGCCGAGAAAGGCATCCCACCAGGTCACTCCCTGAGCTACTGCTGCCTGTCCCTGCTCTCCGGCCACCGCGAGCCATGTGGCGCCGCTGATCCCGTCAGCACCGGTCTTGGCGGCGATCCAGACGGCATCTCCGGAGATCTCGATCGGATAGGCGAAGAACAGGAAAGCGCGTGCGAGCAGCGCCGGGTTGAGAAAGTTCATGCCGGTGCCGCCGAAGATCTCCTTGCCCAGCACCACGCCGAAGCTGATCCCGATCGCGACCTGCCAGAGAGGAATCGTTGCCGGCAGGATGAGTGGGAAAAGAAATCCCGTGACGAAGAAGCCCTCGGCCACCTCGTGCTTGCGAATCGAGGCGAAGAGGACCTCCCAGAAGCCGCCAGCCGCGAAAGTGACGATCATCACCGGGAAGAAATAGAGCGAACCGTGCACCATGCAGGCCCAGAGGCTCCCCGGATCGAAGGCCAGCCCCATCGCCTCCATGGCGCTGGTCTGCCACCGATCCAGCGGTGCGGCCCCGTTCGAGATCGCCAGGTGGGCTTGATAGCCGGTGTTGTAGAGCGCCATCAGGATGGCCGGCACCAGGGCCCAGACGACGGTCATCATCATCCGCTTGAGGTCGAGGCCGTCGCGCACATGGGAGGGGCCGGCGGTGACTTTGCCGGGCGTGTAGAGGATGGTGTCCCCGGCCTCCCAGAGGGTGTGCAGCTTCTCGAGCTTGCCGCCCGTCTCGAAGTGCTTGGCCTGTTGGTCTAGTAAGGAACGGAAAGACACGATCAGCCTTCCTTTTCAATGAGGGTCAGAACGTCTCGCAGGCACGGTCCGTAGTCGTTCTTGCCGGGGCAGACGTAGGAGCACAAGGCCACGTCCTCCTCCGCCAGCTCGAGGCAGCCGAGCCGCTCGGCGGTCTCGATGTCGCGCATCAGCAAAGACTTGAGAAGTTGGTTGGGCATCAGGTCGAAAGGCACGACTTTTTCGTACACGCCGATGGGAACGATGTTGCGCTCCGAGCCATGCAGCGCGGTCGTCATTGCGAAGCGCTTGCCGGGAACAAGGGCTCCGAGATGAGTCTTGACGACGGAGTACTTGTTGCTGCCAGGCGTCAACCAACCCAGGAATTCCCGCTCCCTGCCCTCGGCGAGCACGGTGATCTGATTGTCGTAGCGGCCCAGATAGCCGAGCTCGGCGCCCATGGCCGTGCGGCCGGAGAGCGCTGAGCCCGAGATCATCCGGACCTCACCCTCGGCCAGCTCTCCTTCGACCAGGGCATCGGTCGAGGCGCCGATCCGCGTCCGTAGCAGACGCGGCTGCTTCACCATCGGGCCGCCTAGTGAGATGACGCGATCCAAATAGAGCGCGCCAGAATCGAAGAGCTCGCCGATGGCGACGACATCCTGATAACCCAGATACCAGACGAGCTTGTGGCGATTGACCGGGTCGAGAGTGTGGATGTGAAAACCGACGGTACCGGCCGGGTGCGGGCCACTGAACTGTTCGACCTGAATGCGGTTCTCGTCGGGCAGATCGAGGGACATCCCGGGCTCGGTGCAGACGAAGACTGTGCCTTCGGTGAGCTTGGCGATCGCGGCCAGGCCGAGCTTGAAGCGATGACCCTGGTCGGCCATGGCTACCTCGACCGAGGGGGCCAGCGGGTTGGAGTCGGTGACGGTGACGAAGATGGAGTGGGGTCGCCCCTCGGGATCGGCCACGCGAGCGAAGGGTCGGCCGCGGAGCGCCGCCCACAGCCCCGCTTCAATCAGCAGTGCTTTGACTTGCGCTCCGGTCAGGCTCGTCGGGTGTTTGCCGGTGTAGGAGCTGAAAGCAACCTGCTCGGCGCTGCCGGCTCGGCCTTCGAGCTCGGCCCGGCTGAGCTCGATGACCATGGACTGGAAGACGCGCTTCTCACCACGGTTGAGGGCCACCACCTTGCCGGCTCCCGGCGAGGTGAAGCGAACCCCCGGCATCTTCTTGTCTTCGAAGAGCAGCTGGCCGCGCTTGACGGCCTCGCCCACCTTGACGTGCATGGTGGGCCGGAGGCCGGGATAGTCGGCCCCCAGGAGGGCGACACGAGTGGACGCGCGTGCGGCTTCGACCTGCTGTGTGGGCTCACCCTGGATGGGCAGACGCAGGCCACGTTTGGACTTGTGCAGTGCCATCGGATTTGGGTTCCGCTGCGGAGTTAGTTCTGTTGGAGCGGCGACTCCCGGCGTCGTCGACATGTGGCTGGGAGCACACCACGACTCGGGGCTTGATTCTTCCATCTTGCGGAAAAAAAGGCTAGCCGTTTTCGTCACATTCTTGTTCGCCCTCTGCTACCATCGGAGTAGATTGACTGGACAGGCAGTCTTTTGGGTGCTCCACGGTTCGTGGACGATCGAAGTGACTGCCAGGGAGGCGAGCAATGGACAAGTCGAAGATCCCTACAGCGCGTGACCTCATGGAGAAGGTTCCGACGAACTTTTCGCCGGGCATGAACCTTGTCGATGCCATCGAGACACTGGCGGCGATGCATGTCTCGGCAGCTCCGGTGGTGGACGACGACGCCTGTTTCCTCGGCATGCTCACCGACAAGGACTGCCTTCGTATCGTCTCGGTCTCGGCATTTCACCGGCCCAGAGGCGGCAAGGTGGCCGACTTCCTGTCCACGGTGGAACAGGCCGTCGAGACCGAAATGGACCTGTTTCGAATTGCCGAGATCTTCCTGACGACCCATTTCACCGTCCTGCCGGTTCTCGAGCGAGGCAAGCTGGTGGGCTGCATCAATCGAGAAGGCATGCTCAAGGGCATCGCATTCCTTACCAAGGTGGTGGAAGCTGAAGGCGTCAAGGTCGAAGCCGAAGCCAGTGAGGCGGTCGTGCGACCGCGCTCGATCGGCGAGATGCAGCAGGCGTTCGGCAAGCTCTCCAAAGAGCAGTTGGTACGGCGTGTCGGCCGCCGTAGCTGAGCCCCCAACATTTCCCAGCTTTATCTTTACCCGCAGGCCGGGCCTGTGTTGCAATAGCTGTCGATGAGGGGGACCGCATGAGCTCAGAACCCGGGATCGTGTGCCGAGGGTCTCTCACCCTGATGACGCTGCTGGTGGTGGGAGCCGTGCTTCTTCCGAGCTGTGGGCCTCGGCAGGAGGGCGAAACGAGACCCTCGGATGCCGCTGACGAGGCTCCAGAGGCCATCTACGTCGGTAAGGAGGCCTGCGCCGAGTGTCACCCGACGGAGACCCGCCTCTGGGAGGGCTCGCATCACGACCTGGCCATGCAGGTGGCCGACAAGTTCACCGTCCTCGGCGATTTCGATGACGCCACCTTCACCTACAATGGCGTTACTTCCACATTCTTCGAACGGGACGGAAAATTCTTCGTGCGAACCGACGGGCCCGATGGCGAGCTCCAGGATTTCGAGATCGCCTACACCTTCGGAGCCGTACCGCTGCAGCAGTACCTGATCGAGTTCCCGGACGGCCGGTATCAGGTGTCGAGTCTCTGTTGGGACACCCGCCCGGCCGAGGAGGGCGGACAGCGGTGGTTTCACCTCTACCCGGATGCGGCCATCGACCATGAAGACGAGCTGCATTGGACCGGGGTGAATCAGAACTGGAACTTCATGTGTGCCGAGTGCCACTCGACCGATCTGAAGAAGAGGTATCTCGCCAACGAGGGCCGATTCGACACCACCTACTCGGAGATCAACGTTGCTTGCGAGGCCTGCCACGGGCCGGGCTCACTCCATGTGGAATGGGCTGACGCGGTCGCCTTGCGAATGAAGCCTCCCTACGACAACGGGCATATGGGCCTGGTGGTGAGGCTCGAGGATCCGGCCAGGGGGACCTGGATCGTAAGCCCCGAAACGGGAAGCGGTACACGCTTGGCGCCCCCGTTCGAGACATGGGAAATGGAGACATGCGCGCGATGCCATTCACGGCGCGGATTGATCTGGGAAGAGTACGAGTTCGGGCAGCCGCTTCTCGACACCCATCGGCTGGCTCTTCTGGAGGAGGGGCTCTACCACGCCGACGGCCAGATCGAGGAGGAGGTCTACGTTCACGGCTCCTTCCTGCAGAGCAAGATGTTCCAGAAAGGTGTGACCTGTAGTGATTGCCACGATCCCCATAGCCTGGAGATGCACTTTCCCGGCGATTCGGTCTGTGTGCGTTGCCACTCGCGGACGAAGTTCGCCACCCAGGAGCATCACTTTCACAAACCCGATACGAAGGGCGCC